>JAWCKT010000056.1:0-5693 GCA_038851515.1 Hadarchaeum sp. (SeqCode) | reverse complement strand
CACCTTCCATGCCCGCTTTCGTGGTCAAGAATAAAACCTACGGCAACTCTGCCTATTGTAATGTCAACGAGGGACTCGGTAAGGCCCTGAGGTTCGGCGCCAACGACGAGCAGGTGATAGCGCGGCTCCACTGGATAGAAAAGGTACTGATGCCTGCCCTGAAAGTGGTGCTGAGGGAGGGTGAGATCGATCTCAAGGAGCTAATTGAGGCCTCACTGCACCGGGGTGATGAATGTCACAACAGAAACAAGACGGTTTCCCTGC
This sequence comes from Hadarchaeum sp. (SeqCode), assembly GCA_038851515.1. Classification (GTDB taxonomy): domain Archaea; phylum Hadarchaeota; class Hadarchaeia; order Hadarchaeales; family Hadarchaeaceae; genus Hadarchaeum. The sequence continues at coordinate 5,429 of JAWCKT010000056.1, read as the reverse complement.
TCTTCTTGAGCGAAATTTTGCCCAGACTCCTTCGTTCCGATTTGGATAGGAATCAGGTTGCTGAAGTGGTCGATTTCATCCGGGGCAACCCTCACTTTTTCCTAAACCTCTCCATCCCATCGAGCAAGTCCTCCCTTGACGCGGCCAACAATATTGAGTACAGTACCGTGGTTACCGGATTCTGCACCAACGGCGTCAACATCGGCATGAGGGTCAGCGGCATCGGCGACAGGTGGATCACCGCGCCGTCCATTCACGCCAAGGGGAAGTACTTTAAGGGCTTTAAGGAGGGGGACGACGCTCCGGTTTTAGGTGATTCTTATTACTCTGAGCCCGCGGGCATCGGCGGCTTTGCCATGGCGGCCGCTCCTGCGATAGTCAGTTTTATCGGCGGGGAGCCGGACTTGGGGATTAAGACCACTCTGGAGATGTACCAGATAACGGTGACCGAGCACAAATACTTTAAGATCGCCAATTTGGGATATCGTGGGACTCCGCTGGGCATCGACATCAGAAAGGTGCTGAGAACGGGAATCCTGCCTGTGATCAACACCGGCATGGCGCACAAGGATCCGGGAATCGGCCAGGTGGGAGCAGGAATAATCAGGGTCCCGATGGAGCTTTTCAGAAAGGCGCAGATAGAATTCGAAAATAGATATGGAATCAAAATCGTTTGAAACTTCGGGGAAAATCTAGTAATTGTGAAAATGTATATAAGGACCTCAGGTAAGGTGTATTCAAAAAGTGATTCTATGAAGAAAATGAAAGTGATTGACCTTACTCAACCCTGGGGAATGAACACGCCGCCGTGGCCGGGAGGAAAAGCGCCAACGATAAGATACGTGAACATGATATCCACCGATGGCTACAGTCAGCAAGAGATCACCTTCACCACCCACATTGGAACCCACCTCGATGGCCCGCTGCACTTTGACCCGAAGGGCAGAGACCTAGCCAGTTTGCCCATGGACAAGCTGGTCGGTGAGGGAGTCGTGGTGGATGTCAGCGAGGTTGGCCCCTTCGGGATTTACACGCCGAAGCACGTGACGAGCAAGGTTGACGTTAAGAAGGGGGATATACTGATTATCCACACCGGTTTCCACAAATACTACGCCAATGCCGAGGAGCCAGATGAGGTCACCTATTTCTACAAGCATCCGGGGCCGCACAGGGAGTTCAGGGACTGGGTGGCGGAGATGAAGTTCAAGTGGATCGGAGTTGACTGTGGTTCAGCTGATCACCCGATGAACACAGGCCTTCAGAAGCTCAACCCGCTCGTCGCCAAGGAAGCGGAGAAAAAGCTGGGGAAGCCATTGAGCGAGATCTTCACTCCGGAGATGGACCACATGATGCACCACACCCTGTTCAAGCAACCCCATGAAATAATTCACGTGGAGAACATTGGCGGGGACATCGATAAGGTGCTGAACAAAAGGATGATAATTGGATGCTTCCCGCTCAAGACAATCGGCGGTGAGTCCACGCCCTGCCGGGTCGTGGCATTCCTATTTGAGTAAAAAGAAGAGAGGTGGCAGCCTGAAGCTGCCACTATTTTTTATTTTTCAGCGCAGAACGGCAATACCATCGATCTCGATCAGCAGATCCTCCATAATGAGGTTCTTGACCGCGATCAGGGTGCTGGCCGGAGTATCCTTCTTAAAGTACTCCGACCTTATCTGCCTGAATTTGGCCAAGTTTTTGATGTCAGTTAGGTAGATCCTTATCTGAACTAGATCGTCAAGGGTTCCACCCTCAGCGGCTAGGATGGACCGCAGATTCTCGAAAACCTGTCTCACTTGCTTTTCAAAGTCACCCTTGCCCACGATTTCTCCTTTTTCATTTTCGGCGATTTGCCCTGAAATAAAGAGAAGGTTGCCCGCCCTGACCGCTGGGGAATATCCCGTGGGCTTGGGCAGACCTTTCGGAACAACTATTTTCTTCACTCGCTTACCTCCGATGTAGAACTGTGGTTGCCGGTCTTACTCGCGGACCCATTTCAGCTCCCAGACTTCTGGGTTCTTCAGCCATGGCGCTGTGGGGATAATCTTCTCGCCTATCTTCTGTACCTTGTCGATTACCCTCTCCTCGTTGACGGTCTTGACCACTCCCTTCTCCATGATTATCTTCCCGTTGACCATCACGGTGTCGCAGGAGTCGCCCTTGCCGTTGTAGACAAAGCTGTTTATCACGTTCTCCTTGGTCACCGGAACCCAGTAGATCTTTCTGAGGTTCCACATGACGATGTCCGCCGCCTTTCCGACCTCAAGGGAGCCAATTTCCTTGTCCCACTTCAGAGCCTTGGCACCGTTCACCGTCGCCATCTCCAGCGCCTTGGGGCTGGGATCGGCAGTTCTCAGCATGAAAAGGTCTGGGTCTGGGAATATCATCGGATGCCAGGCTTCGGCGTGTCCGACCGATACTGTCCAGATATCTCGTACCAAGTCATGCGCCGTGCCGGTGCTGGATTCGTCGTTGCCCAGCGCCACGTTGATTCCCATCTTAACCATTATTGGGAACTTGCCACGCATGGAAACTGCAGAATAAACGCCGTGCATGCTTGAGCCCGGAACGTGCACGACGTTGGAGTTGGTTTCCTTCAGCATCAGCAGTTCACCACCGTCAACCCAGGCCATGTGTGCCGCCATGAAATCGGGGCCAAGGACCCCCTGATCGTAGAGGTATTCAATGTCCCTGCGGCCAAATCGCTTGCGGGTCATCTCAACCATGTCGTGTGAGACTCCGGCATGCGTTAATATGCCCACGTCGTATTTGTTCGCCAGTTCTCTGGTGGCCTTACACAGCTCGGGGGAGACGTTGCAGACCTGCTGCAGGTCCATCCAGGCTTTGAGTCTACCGTTGGCAGCACCGTTGTATTTCTTGATAAACTCCTCGCTGCGCTTGATACACTGGTCGGTGGTTTCTCTCAACCTGCCGCAGAGTTCAGTGAAGGCATCATAGGAGGCGTAGGATGATTTGGTCGCCTCATGGATGTCCATCAGATCTCTTCCCAGAACCGCACGCACTCCGACATCGGTTACCGCCTTTGCCGCTGAGTCCTCCATTGTCTGAATGGTGCCGCAGTCGCAGAAAGTGGTTGTTCCAGTCTTGAGTCCCTCGATCAGGTTCTTAACTGCGGCGTAGTAGTAGTTCTCCTTGGTCAGGTTCATGTAGGTCCAGGAGAAATATCGCTCGCACCAAGGTACAACCGGAACATCGTCCATCATGCTCTTGTCGTAGGCAGATTCCAAGTGGATGTGGCCGTTGATTAATCCCGGGGTCACAAGATAGTTCTTGGCGTCGATTACGCGGTCCGCCCTATATTTTCTTTTCAAGGCCGCCGTGTCGCCGATGTCGATGATTTTTCCATCATCAACGGCAATGGCGGCATTCTCAAGAAGTCTTCTCTTCGGGTCCATGGTAAGGACAAATCTCGCATTCACGATAAGGGTATCCACCATGTGTCTCAGTATGCTTAAGAGCCGACCGTTAAAAAGATTTTTGGTCAAAATTCAGTTTACCTTTCCGAAAATCGGCGTTAAGATTATTGATATATACGAAAAACGAACTTAGTTTCAACAGCTCAACTAAATACATTAAATATTGGGCCGGGTTCAGACTGTCCGGCTTATATTGAACAAAACCGATAATTTCATGATGCTTAAAGACAGAATCAGGAAGTTAGCCCTGAAACTGGGAGCTGATTTGGTTGGATTTGGGCCCGCTGAGGCCATGGATGAGGCGCCTGCTGGGCACAGGGCGCGGGATTTTCTCCCTAGCGCCAAAACCATCATCTCAACCGCGGCACGCATAAATTATTCTGCTGTTGACGGCCTCCCCCTGACAAGACGGGAATATATCAATGCCAACGATAGCACCCGTGCCCTGCTCAACGGTGCCATCTGCGGAATTTCGAGATATCTTGAGGAAGAAGGCTATTCAGCAATACCTTTCCTCCAAGGCACAGATCATAAGGTGTTGATGGGAGACCTCTCCCTGAAACACGCGGCAGTTGTGGCTGGTCTGGGTGAGTTCGGGTTGAACAATCTACTCCTGACACCTCGTTTTGGACCCAGGGTGCTGTTGGGCGCCGTGGTCACAGATGCCTTGATTGCTCCAGACCCGCCACTGAAGGAGCAGCTTTGCGATCTCTGCGGGGCTTGCCTGAACGTCTGTCCTGTCGGCGCGATAAAAGGTACCAGGGAATACGATAGAAGCAAGGGCGGGACCGTAGATAAGCACGGAGGTCTCCACGATCTACACGAGGTTTTGGAGCCGGATTACGGCCACCACAGCTGCGGCCTGTGCGTCAAAGCCTGCCACGTTGGAAAGGTGGAAAAGTCGCAAAAAGGTATACAGGCGGAGTTAAAATGATGGAGGGTAAATATAGATGATCGTTGATGTTCACGTTCATTTAGGTGAGCAGGGCAAACACTTTCAGAAGTGGTGGATGGATGAACTCTACGGCGGTTTCCCGAATGTTCCGGACAAAAATGTTAGATACCGTGAAGACCCTGTTGAGGGTCTGATTGAAGATTTGGATCAGGCTGGTGTCGATGTCGCTTGTGTCATGGCCAGCGACCACCGGAGGCCATATCCCTATGGTTCCGGGCCAAGCCACACGCCGAATGAATATGTGGCTGAATGCGTCCGCAAACACCCGGATAGATTTGTCGGCGTGTGTAGCTTTGATCCGTTGAGAGATCCTCATGAAGCTAGAGAGGAACTGGAGAAGTGCGTCATGGAGTGGGACATGCGTGCCCTCAAGCTTTATCCTACTTATGATCATTTTGACCCACGTGATGAGCGGATCTTTCCAATCTACGAAAAGGCCATCGAACTCGATTTACCGGTTCATTTCCACATGGGCTACACCGGCACTATCAACGCACCGATGAAGTACCAGTTCCCCCATCTGCTGGACGACGTGGGAATAAGGTTCCCTAAGATGAAGGTGATAGTCGCCCATATGGGATTTCCTTGGGTCGATGAGTGTCTATGCCTGCTGATGAAGCATCGCCACTGGTGCGCTGATATTGCTTACTGGGGCGCTTTTCCACCGGAATTTTTGATCGAGATGATGAAAAGGTTTGATTACATGTGTGGCTATCACCGGCTCCTCTATGGGTCGGAGAACCCGTGGACGGCGACCTTCACCAAGACGGTCATGAATCTGAACAAGATAGCCGAGGAAAAAGGAATCAAATTTAGGATAAGTGATGAGGACATGAGGAAGATCATGGGCGAAAACGCAAGGAAACTCTACCGAATTTAGCTCTTTGATAAATTATTTTTTCTTTGGTTGGTACTGTTTTCTCCTCTCCAGAACCTCCGGAGTAATTTTAGTCGCTAGGTCGATGATCTTCTGCTCGTCAACATTTTTCAGGACACGATTTTCCATCACAATCTTTCCATCGACAAAAACGGTATCA
>JAWCKT010000055.1:0-5774 GCA_038851515.1 Hadarchaeum sp. (SeqCode) | reverse complement strand
CCATCACGTTCATGATAAACTTTTATCGCAGTAGTGTCTTTTGATTTAGCTTGGGCAATCGACGGTGCGGTCACTAGAAGAATCACGACTACCATGATGACAGCGATTGTGGATTTGAAAAGCTTGTGCCATGCAGGTTTTCTTTTTTGGGTTAATTCAGTTGACATCGCTTATGAGGTTTCCTCGCTACTTTATAAAACAATCTTTTCTGGAAGTGAGACCAAGCAAATGAATGGCAATGTTCGGTGGTGCGGAGGTTAAACCTTAATAACGGAGATTTCAGATTCTTAAACGGTCCCGCGGTAACTCAGCCTGGTAGAGTGGTCGGCTGTAGACCCAACCGCGCTGAAACCGACAGGATCCAGAGGATTCCGGTAAATGTCGGGAGTTCAAACGCGGATCAAGCCGCTGAGACTCTCCCCCGCGGGACCACACAAGCTTTTAAAACTGGATGGACAACAATAATTTCGGTTGGCGGCCATAGCGGCGAGGAAATACCCGGTCTCGTCAGATCCCGGAAGTCAAGCTCGCCTGCGTGTCGGGTTGTACTTTTGTGCGCAAGCCAAAGGGAAGCCCGATTCGCTGCCAACCGCTTGATTTAACCCGACTTGTCTCAATTTTAGCTGACTATTCTCTTGAAAAACATGATGTATTACGGGAAATACTTCAAAAGTTTTTCCACGGTCTTCGCTTACTCCCACACTCAGTTTTTCATTCGTCGGGTCTTTTGCATCGACGAAATAGACGTAAAGCTTACCATTATAGTAGACTGCTCCAGGGACAGAAGCGTGGTCCAAAAATCAGAGTAGCATCGACTGTCCAGTTTATCCCGTCTGAAGAAGTGGCGGATTAAATCTGGTGATAATATGGACCTGATTCAGGTTTTGAGGTTTCCTGAGAACCAGACTCGCTTTCACGCGCTTTTTCGAGTAATTGAATTTTTACCTGATTTGACTCTATGTACCTTCCTTCAGCGTAATTTACCCGCAAGATGAAGTGTTTAAATATTTTCAAAATTTCTTGAATGGAAAACTTTTAACGGTCAAAGCAACCGAGTAGCTCTCGGGCCCTGGTGGTGTAGCCCGGTCTAACATGGAGCCCTGTCGAGGCTCCGCCCCGGGTTCAAATCCCGGCCAAGGAGCAACGGCTCTGCCGAAGGGCGCCATTTTGGCCCAGGGCCCGATTCACCGTCTCATGACCATAACGTCTGTTTTTAAACCCCACCGAAAGCAATATTTAAGCTGAACACAACATCTTGAAAGACGATTTTGGTGTCGGTATGCAGATAGAAATCAGAAAACTAGATGGCGACGAGATGGAGTTCGTGCTCTCGGAAGCGAACCCGGCCTTTGCCAACTCCATTCGCAGAGCGGCCATACGTGATGTGCCGATTATGGCGGTCGACGAGGTGGAGTTCAAGGTGAATGATTCAGCAATGTATGACGAGATCATTGCCCACCGGCTCGCTATGATACCGCTTACCACGCCGCCCAAGGGCTATGCGTTGCCCAGCGAGTGCGGCTGCCGCGAGGGGCGTTGCGAGAAGTGTTCCACGGAACTCGAACTCAAGGCGGAGGGTCCCGGCATGGTTTACAGCGGTTCGCTTAATCCATCAGATGAGGAAGTAAGGCCGGTCAACAGTTCTATTCCGATAGTGAGGCTGGAGAATGGGCAGAGGCTGGAGCTGGTGGCCATCGCCCGTCTAGGCCTTGGTAAGGAGCATGCCAAGTGGCAACCTGGAATCGTGGCCTACAAATACATGCCGGTTCTTGAGTTTGATCCCAAGCTCTGCAATGCCTGTGGCGACTGCGTCAAGGCCTGTCCGAAGCACATCCTAGAAATCGATGAAAAAAAGGTTCGGGTTAAGGACTTGACCCAATGTACCATGTGCAAGGCCTGCGCGGAGGTCTGCCACTCTAAGGCGGTCAGGGTTTCAGGTGACCCAAGCAAGTTCATCTTCAGAGTTGAGTCAACGGGAACGCTGCCGCCGGACCAGATAATACTGAAGGCGGTTGAATCTCTCCAGACGAAGTTTGAGGAATTTCCCAAGCTGGTCAAAAAGCTCTGATTTTTAAAAGGCAAACACGATAATTCTGCTGGCGCGGGGGTAGCCTAGCCAGGTCAATGGTCCTGAGGACCGACCTAAGGCGCCAGCTTGAGGGGCTGGTCTCGAAGGAGTTCGGGGGTTCAAATCCCCTCCCCCGCACCACTCCGAGTAAGTCTGCCTATGGGCATTACATACAGCGGTTTCTCATTCTCTGGAGCATTCAGGGCCTTCTGTATCTGGTCATCGTAAAAAGCCCCCACCGTTACGGTGCCAAGCCCCAGCGCGGTTGCCTGCAGGCAAACGTTCTGCGCCGCGTGCCCCGCCTCCATGTGCACGTATTGAATCCCCCGATCGCCGTACTTCACCGTTGTCCGCTCGTAAACTCCCATGATGACAATATCTGCTGCGGCTTCTTTCACCCAAGCCTGCCCCAGCGCGGCCGTGCAGAGTACCTCTCTTAGGTCACCGCTTTGGATTTTGACCAACTCATGGCTCTTAGGCCGGTACCGGTAAATGCCCGCCTCCAGGTTCTCCACATCTCCGGCCACCAAGTAAACCTCAAGAGGATAAAGCCCGCCCGCTGAAGGCGCCGTCCTAAAACCGCGGGGATCCGTTATTCCCTGCGCCGCCCACAGCAGCTGAGAAACCTCAATTAAGGTCAGCGGTTCTCCAGTATAATCCCTGACCGATCTCCTCATGAGCAGTGCTTTCTCAATTGAGAAGTCGCTGTCAAGACGGGGCGGTGGCAGAGCTATAACAATCTCGCTCTCCGTGCTCGGCTCAACTGCTGGCTTGGGATAAAGTTGTGCAAATAGGGAAGCAAGCACCAGCACAGAAGCACCCACGACGACCAAGACAGCCCCAATCACTTTCCTTACCAATAATTATCACCCAATTAACAGTATCTCCTGGATGATTAATTAGGGGTCGGTTTGAAAAATTCGTTTTACAGTTTTTGAAACAAAAAATTGAACTGGGCCTGATCAAAAGGTATGCTGGTGCTGTATGAAATTTTTAAAACGGAATAAAAAACATCCTTACTGGTGGGATAGAAAGACCCCACAAAGACCGCAGAAATGATTTGCTGCTGCTGAACGATTAAACCAGGGGTTTCGAAGCAGGGGGAGTCTAAGTCTCTAAAGATTTTTCGCTTGCCTTCATCAAAAAAGGCGGCGGGTCATCTTTTTGTCCTTCGCCAGAGCTGTGTAGGCAGCGTGCAAGTCAACTATCGAGATCAGTTCATCCTCCACGCCACTACTGGACTGCAGGGTTGCCCTCAGCGCTTTTTTAATCTTCACGACACCTGACCTTTCCAGTTCTTGAAGCCCTTTGTCAAGCTGCAACAGGTCAAGCCCTCCAGAACCTGTTGCTGAGGCCTGCAGGGTTAATTCCTGAACAAGCTCTGATTTCCAGATGGCGCCGTGGTAGTGAATCAACGCCCTGACGGTATCCAGCTTGGTCTTGATTAAGCCCCCCTCTTGCTCACGGGAGAGCATCTCCGAGATAAGCTGCTTAATATTTGTCCCCATCGGTATCGTTTTCTAATCTCCTTGAGAATGTTTAAGCCTACTCCATTTGTTAGGCCAAAAGCCACGGATTCCCTATTCTGACCCTTTGCAAGCCTTCCTCCCGGCAAATTTTGAGGAACCTCTCAGCGTCCTCCTTCTTGGTGAATGGCATGTCCTCCATATGGTAAAGTGGGTGGAAGGCGAGAAGCGAGTAAGGTATGGTGGGATCAAGGTTGGCTATAAATGAGGCCAGTGATCGGATCTCTTCGTCATCGATGTAGCCCGGCACGAGCAGGGTGCTGGCTCGGGCGAGCGGCACCTCAGGACGTCGGGAATGCTGCCTCGTCAGCCAAACGAAGTTATCGTAGGCCGTGCGGTGCTCGATGCCAGAAAGTGCGTAGAGAATTTCAGACGACCAGCATTTCAGATCCGCCTTTATTCCCCCGCCGCTGTCAAGGGATAGTTCGGTGAACTTTTCCAGAGTGTCACGGCTCATGCTGAGGTTGGTCTCGAGACAGACCCTCAAGATGCGTCCCTCCCTTTTAGCGGCGCCACGCATCATTCCTGCTGAGGTGATTACAAAGGGCATCTGGCTGGAGGGGTCACCGCCGAAGTAACAGGCACAGCCGACGCTTTCATCGGCCTTTTCTGCAAGCTGGGCAGCGCTGATGGTCGGGGAGCCGGTGACGGTCAAATCATGGTAGCCGTAGTTCTGGCAGTAAAGGCAGCTGTAGGTGCAACTGCCTATGAAGATGGAGAGGTTGTAGTAACCGATATCACCGCGAGGCGTTCGGCACCACTTCGGGTAACCTGCCCCGCTAGAGCCGGCGCAAAAATCCGCTGGTACACAGTTGGTGGGGAGTGGATCGTAGTACCAAGTCAGAAGCCCCCTTTCAGACGTTCCAAATCTCCTAACCAACTTGCCCTCGAAATTTTCTACCATGCCGCAAAACCCCTTCCCTCCTCGCGGTATCCTACAGAGATTGCCGCAATCTTGGCATTCAATCCCGTGCTTGTCCCTCGGCGGCTCAGGCGGCAGCCCGTATCCCCGTCGAATTTTGGCATGGGCCTTGGCAAGGTAAGGTCTAGCTTCATCAAAACGATCGCGGACACAGCTAGGGCACACACCCAAGGTCCCCGAGACATAATTGGCTTCCAGACCGCAGAGTACACATCTGCTTTTATGGCCGCGTCTCGACGTGAAAAAGTCCATTCCCAATCAATTGAAGATTTCCATAAGGACGATAAAATTCTTCCGCGAAAATCGTTTTTGCCCTGAAAAAGACACCACAGCAAAGGCTAAAATATGTAAGTTCAACCTATCAGTGTATTGCCGAGGAGAGTTGTTGAATGTTTGATGCCAAAAAATTTGTTCGAGAAAAGGTTGAATGGTTGAAGGAGACGATTGGGGATGAAAAAGCCTTTGCTGCCGTTTCCGGAGGTGTGGACAGCACGGTTGCTGCGGTGCTCGGGCACAGGGCCATCGGTGACAAACTGACGGTGGTTTTTCTGGACGACGGACTGATGAGGGCCGGTGAGCCACAGCAGGTCTACAATCGCCTGAAGCAGCTGGGACTAAATGCTAGGGTCTACCGCCTCTGGGACGATTTCTTCACGGCTCTGAAGGGACTGACCGATCCTGAGGAAAAAAGAAAGGCCTTCCGGGATGTCTTCTACAGGTCCCTAGGAAAAATATCCGAGGAGCTCGGTGCCAAATTCATGATTCAGGGCACCATTGCAGCCGACGTGGTTGAAACCAAAGCAGGGGTTAAGACTCAACACAATGTTCTGGAGCAGATAAATGTTCATCCGCTGGAGAGATATGGGCTGAAGATTCTCGAACCGCTGAAGGATATTTACAAGCATGAGGTGAGGGCCGTCGCCAAGGCGCTCGGGATGAAGCCGGAGTCAATGAGGAGGCCCTTCCCCGGCCCGGGACTTTCCATCAGGGTCATCGGCGAAGTAACTCCGGAGCGGGTGGAGCTGGTCCGGAGGGCCACCAAGGTGGTTGAAGAGGAAACTAAAAACATCCCCTGCTTTCAGGCCTTTGCGGTGCTGCTTCAGGACCGGGCCACGGGAGTCACCAAGGACCTCAAGAGAAAATACGGTGAAATTGTAGTGGTCCGGGCGGTGAGATCAAAGGATGCCATGACCGCTGAGCCCGTGGCCTTGCCTTGGAAAATACTGCGCCGGATCGAGCGGAGGATAAGGGAGGAAAA
>JAWCKT010000054.1:0-6103 GCA_038851515.1 Hadarchaeum sp. (SeqCode) | reverse complement strand
AAGTTAATGGCATGTGGGTTTGTGAGAATTGTCGTGATTCGATGGGCGAGTAGATGGTGTGATGGCATGCCGTGACGCGCTCAGCGGCGTGAAAGTTGAAGATGTGATGAGGCCCTGCAGCATATTTGTGACTTCTAACGACCTGGTCACCAAGGCACGGGCGGTGATGCGTTCCACCGGGCTGAGGAGTCTGCCGGTCATCGATGGGGGAAGGCTTGCAGGGATTGTGACAATAAAGGAGGTCTTGCAGGTCACCTCGACCCGATCCAACATCGCCGTTTCCGGGATAATGTCGCCTTCCAAGCTGGTGGCTACTCCCTCGATGTTGCTCGTTGATTTGGCGAGGCAGATGGTTGGCTTGGAGGTTTCCGATGTTCCCGTGGTAAAAAGTCTTAGCGATCGAACCGTGGTTGGTTTGGTGAGACTTGACGATGTGCTGGCACAGATCGCCGGTAAAATTTCTCCGGGGAGAAAGGTGGAGGAAGTGATGGTGACGGACGTGGTTACCTGCGAACCCGAGGATGAAATCTCCAAGATCTGGGACCTGATGGAGAAGACAAATTGTTCTGGACTGCCTGTGATTCGACCTGATAAGCGAAGGAGGGCAAGGCAGGTCTTGGGGATGATTACCCGCTCCGATATAATCAGGTCGGGGACGATCAGGCTCTCAGAGGAGTCCGACAAGGGACGTTTCAAGTCGCCACCGAAGGTGAAGTCGGTGATGAGGACGCCGGCGATCGTGGTCTCGCCTCAAACGCCCATTTCAACTGCCATCGATTTGATGCTGGAGAAAAAAATCGGGAGGCTGGCGGTGGTGGCGGAAGGAAATCTGGTGGGAGTTCTGAGCCGCTCGGACATCATCAAGTTTGCCTGCGGGTGATGACGTGAGAAGGATGCCACACTACAAATCACTTGATCGCGGTCCGGTCGATTTCAAGTCCCGCGTCCACCGCAAGGAGGGCGACATAATGACCATCGCCAAGAAGTCGGTGGTTTCGGTGCCCCAGACGATGAGAATAAAAAATGCCGTGGACCTAATGGTGAAGGAGGGGATAAGGAGGCTCCCCGTGACCGAGCCCGGAACCAAGAGGTTGATCGGCGTCATCAGGACCAGGGACATTCTGGAGTTCCTCGGAGGCGGGGAGAAGTTCAACATCGTCAAGGTGAAGTTCGGCGGCAACTTTCTGGCGGCGGTGAACGAGCCGGTGAAGGTGGTCATGGAGAGGGACCTGACCTATGGCACCAGTCGTATGTCGATAACCGATGTCGCCAGACTCATCCTCGATCGGGGAATCGGCGGCGTCCCGATTCTAGATGATGATAAGAAAATAGTCGGGATCGTCTCGGAGCGTGATTTTCTCCCGTTTATCCCGGAGGTAACCGGAGCCAAGGTGAGCTACTATATGTCCCGCCACGTTGCCACCGCAGAATCCTCCTTCAGCATTCTTGATGCCACGCGAACCATTGTTTCCCGTGGCTTTCGCCGGCTTCCCGTCGTTAGCGGCGGCAGGCTGGTGGGCATCGTGACGAGCATGGATATCCTGCGTTACCTCAGCTCCAACAAGATCTTCGACTACATGAGCTCTGAGAGGTTTGAGGACGCGATGTCAATCGGCGTTGAGGAGATAATGACTCGGGAGGTCGTTAAAGCCGCTCCTGAGATGGACGTCGGTGAGGCCGCCGGGATCATGCATCAGCGGGGCTGCGGCGGGTTGCCGGTGGTCTCGGGTGATGAGCTGGTGGGGATAATTACCGAGCACGACCTGATGAGGTTGTTGATTTGAAGGTTAAGGAGCTGATGAGCACACCGGTGCTAGTGGTGAAGCCAACCGACACCGTCGCCCACGCGAGAAAGCTGATGCTGCGGGGCAAGGTGAAGCGGCTGGTGGTGATGGAGAAGGGCAGGGTGGTCGGGCTGCTGACCGTGCGCGACATCGTTGCCCGGCTGAAGGCCGGCTCACCAGCCTGGCGCCTGCGCACGCTGGAAAATGTCTTGGTTTCCCGCGTCATGAGTGAAGAGGTTCAGTCGGTGTCTCCGGAGACGGAGGTCAGCAAGGCAGTGGCCATGATGCTCGACCGTGATGTCAGCAGCTTGGTGGTAATGGATGGAAGTAAGGTGGTAGGAATTATAACCAAGACCGACGTGGTGAGATATTTTTCAGAGTCGCTGGGGAAGAGATTTAAGGTGAAGGAGCTGATGAGCCGGGATATCGTCACGGTTAGACGCAGCCAGTCGGTGGCGCGCGTCGTGGAGCTGATGGAGGAATTCAACGTTAGGAGCGTGGTGGTGACCGAGGGAAAGAAGCCCGTGGGGGTGATCATGGACCGAGATTTAGCCTTTGCCCAGCTCGAACATCCGGAAAAAGGGGTGAAGGAGAAGGAGGTCAGGTACACGAGAAAGGTGGAGAGGGGCGGCAGACCACGGGGACGATATGTTAAATACGTGGCGCTACTTACTGCTGATGATATCATGCGCCGGGACCCGGTGACGATTAACCCCGAGGCCGACGCTGCCGAGGCGGCGGCGCTGATGATAAAGAGCGGGGTGAGCGGCATACCTGTGGTTGATGGGGAGAAGCTGGTCGGGATAGTGACCAAGACCGATTTAGTCAGGGGAGTTCGGAGGGCGGGGATTGAATGAGGGTCAGCCAGATCATGAGTTCACCCGTGATCGCTCTGGACAAGGACAGATCTCTGGCCGATGCCATTGATTTCATGCGACGGGAGCAGATTTCCAGGATCGTGGCAGTCAAGAATGACCGCGTGGTTGGTATATTGACCGAGAAGGACATCGCCCGGGAGCTAGGCTCGTTGCACGCCTACCGTTTGCCCCCGAGCCGGTTGCACATCTCCAGCGTTATGACTCCCGACCCCATCAGCGTGGCTCCTGAGGTCACGGCGAAGAGGGCCGCCGAGCTGATGCTGGATCACGATATCAGCGGACTCCCAGTGCTGGAAGGGGGAAAGCTGGCCGGCATCGTCACCAAGATGGACTTCGCCAAAGTCTGCATGGATTATGATGATGTTTACGTGGGTCAGGTCATGCAGGCCAGCCCCATCACGGTTTCTCCCGGCGACCGGGTGATTCACGCGCGGAAGCTTCTCTTGGAGGAGGAGATACTGGCCCTGCCCGTCGTGGAGAACAGGGTCCTCGTCGGGATCGTGACGACTAGGGACGTGGCCATGAAGCTGGCGGCGTTTCAGGAGGTGGTTCCGGACAAGTACAAGAGCGAGCGCATCAGGAACCTGCTGGTGGGGGACATCATGACGCAGCCGCCGACAACGGCCAGAACCGACACCAAACTGCCTGAGTCAGCGAAGCTCATGCTGGAAAAGAGGTTTTCCGCGCTCCCAGTTTTGAACCTCGACGGCGAGCTCGTCGGTCTGCTGACCAAGACCGAGCTCACCGAGCTGGCGCGCGAAAGGCTTTAGTGGTAAATTCTGTAGTCTTCTTGGGGCGGCCGTGGTCCAGCCTGGTTAAAGCTAAATGCTGCCAAGAGACTCAGGCTTCCCAAGCCTGCTACGCGGGTTCGAATCCCGCCGGCCGCACCATTTATAGTGCTTGATTGGGCCGATGGACCAAGGCGAAGCGCATCGTCTTGATAAGAGACTAGTCTGGCCGAGAGCATATTAAGTTCAGAATAACCGAAATTTATCGCGGCGACATGAGTGAGGACACCCGGATCGGCATCGGTCTAACCCTAAAACCTCGCCTTCATGCACGCTAAAACGCTATTCAATATCACCAAGCAAATGTTTATTTCGACCGATTACGAATATTATCTATGGTAAAGCTGTTTCCTGCGGTTTTGGTAATAGCTATCGTGGTCGCTTTATCGGTGGTATTCTTTCTGTTACCAGGTCGTCCTAGCGCGAGTCAGACACCCTCTAGCACGTCAGGTCAGTCAACTACCACAAGTCAGACATCCTCGTACACATCCAGCCCGGCGACTTCGAGCCCGACAAGCCAGACTTCTTCGAGCACATCCGCACAGACCACGGCAGAGTACGTGGTGGCTGAATATCTACCCGGCGAGTATTCGGGGACCAAATCACCACTTAACTACGGAGAGGTGAACTACAATCTTCGATACGATTACAGCTTCAGCACCTCGCCTTTCAGCCTGAGGCTGTGGGACGATGACGAAGGACAGCAGCACAACGCGAGCACCGTCATCACTAAGAACGGATTCCAGTATGGCCAGTGGAACGGGGGCGGAACTGCCTACGTCAGTAAATCGGGCGTCTCAACGGCCATGGTCTACGATGACTCCGGAGGCTCCTTCGTGGATGACAGCTTTGGCTGGCTCGGCGACAGGACATGCCAGGGCAGTCTCCTCATCGATACTCAATACGATTTGATAAAGAACACGGCGGCGGAAATGCGCGCCATGGGAAAATCTCCCTTCCAAACGGCGAAGGACCTTGCCATGTGGATGTTCGATCGCGTGACCTTTGACACGCTGGAACCACAGTTCTCCAAGACACCTCCCCAGGTCCTCGACAGCGGCAAGGGCCAGTGTATCGAGCTCTCCCTGCTCTACGCGTCGCTGTGCCGGGCGGCGGGCATTCCGGCGCGGATAGTCTGGGGGGACTACCTCTCCAAGAGGGAGACCATCGGCCACATCTGGGCGGAATTCTACGACGGCAGGAACTGGGTCCCCGTCGACATGACCTTCATGATAAAATACCACTCTGGCCCCATGGCGCAGAACTTCGGACCGTTTTCTGATTGGTTTGGTTTCGCCGACGCGAGGAACGTCAACCGCTGGGTAGAGGATCCTTCGGAGAGCTCCATCGAAACCCTGTATAACGACACCTATCAATTCAACGCGGGATTCGGGCTCAGCACAAATCAGACCGCTTCCGGCTCGATGTCCATCCAGATGGCTTCTAGGCTCTTAGTCTACAACACCGGCAGAAGGGAACTTTTCATTGACATCGAAATCCCAACTTAGGTAAGAGGATTTGGAGGATTGAAGGACCGTCCAGCTTCAGCGCTTTCTTGGCTTCAGGTTCGCGCCGCACTCCGTGCAGAACTTTGAGTCCGCCGGAACCTGAGCTTGGCATTTGGGACAGATCGCTAGGACCTTCGGCTCAGCTTCGGCGGCTGGCTCGGGCTCTGGTTTTTCTTGCCTCTTCGTGATGATCGTCCTTCGCCTTCGTGCTGAAGTTATCGCGCCGACTATCGCCACGATTACTATCGCCACCACGACGAAGGGTAGCATTTCCGTCAGCTCCGAAGGAATTGTTGGCCCGGTTGGAGTTGTCGTTTCGTAAGGTGAGGTGGTGGTTTCGGGTGTTGTCGTGTAGGTCGTTGTGGCCTCAGGATACTGCCAGTCCGCGAGACCATTCTCAGCCATTTTGGACCAGACGTAATAGCCGACGCCGCTCTGTTTGGCCGCAGTATAGGTATAAGTTTCTTGTGGGTTCAGGAAGATTATCTCGCTGAAGACGTTGGCCCAGCTCGACCACGTCCCATCTTGTAGTGTGGACCTTTTGACCAGCACGTTGTCCAAGAAAGGAATGGGCGAGATATTAGTGATGTTGAAATTCAGCTCGCTTCCCGCGGTCTCCAGCGACATCGCGACCGGAGTAACCTCATCGATGACTTCCCAGCCGGTGAGGACGATGCTGTAGTTGACGCCGGACTGTATTACTCCGGATCCGGGCGGAGCTTCCCTGTACCAGTAGTGCCAGCTTTCCTCACGAGACCTTGCGGTGGCAAGTTTGCGGGTATCTCCAATATCTCCCCAAGTAGGATCGACCGTCAGCCAGCCGTAGTTGGGAGCCCAGACTTCAACCCAAGCGTGGCTCGTTGTTGTTTGTATTTCTTGGTAAAGGTTAGTCTCCTTGTTTTCCAATCCATAGCCCAGAACTCGGCGCGCCGGGAGGCCCACGGCCCGGCAGAATCCTATGAACAAGTTGGAGTAGTCGGTGCAGACGCCGGAGCGAACGCTCAGCATCTCGTTATCGGTCAGGTCCGGGATTTCTGCTCCGGATTGCCTCGCCGCCCATTTGGCCTCATCGTAGGAGACATTTTTCTTGATCCAATCGACGAATTTGGCGATGATTTTTGGAACGTCATTACCGGCCTCGTTCA
>JAWCKT010000053.1:1893-6120 GCA_038851515.1 Hadarchaeum sp. (SeqCode) | reverse complement strand
CAGCCGCTTGATGGCCTCTTCGACCCCGTTGCGCAGGCGTTCGCGCACCCGTCCGCCCTGCTCAAGGGCTTGCTGGTAGTAGTGCTCCAGCAGGCAGTTTCTGGCGTCTTCCGCCGACCGCGGCAGGCGCGTGCGGTGGAGGAGCCGATACAGCACGGCAAAGTCTTGGAATCGCTGTTCCTCGAAGATCTGCCTGAGGTCGAACTCCAGGTAGGCCTGGCGACGGATGTAGGTGCTATTCCGAAGCAGCCGCAAAACCTCGCCGTTGGTCACGAGGCCCCAGAGATGCTCGGTGCGGTTCAAGAACTCTTGCACCAGCGAATGGGGGGCGAGGCGGGGCCGTCCCGTGGGCGCCACCCGGCCTAAGTCCTGCCGCGCCCCGACGATGTGCACCGGCGGGGCGTCCTCGTTCTCGCCCGCCCGGTGGGAAATCGCAAAGCTTAATCCGTCAACCTCGTAGGCACGCGGGTTGTAGCATAGCTCATACCCCAAAAGGCTGAGGAACGGGATGACCCAAGCATCGCGAGTTATAGAGGTCGCCGGGTCGTTCTCCGGCAAGCGCTCGAGCCGGCGACGGAACACCTCCCACTGGGCGCGGGCATCGGCGAAGACGGCGGCGATGTCGTCCGTCAGGCTCCGCCGGCCATCCAAACCAAAGTCCTGGGGCTTTTGCCTGGGAAGCTTGCCGGAAAAGAGCTGCTCGAGAATGTCCGGCCCCAACAGGCCGCCTTCCATGCGAATGGCTGGAAACACGCTCATGGCTCTACCACTGGTTGCAAAACGACCACGCCCAGCAGATCCGGCGGAACCTGCGGCTTTACCTCGAGGCCCCGCACGCGCAGGGAAACCGCCTGGCGAATCCGTTTATGGGCTTGCTCCAACTGCTGAGCGCGGGCATGGATCTGCTGTCTCATCGCCTCTTGAATCTCGTTGCCACTGCCCCACTGGGTGAGTTCCCACGTGCCCAAGCCCAAGGTGGTCAGGGTTCGTTGCACCAGCTCCCGTTTCTCCGCCAGTGGGATGTTGGCATCTGGCTTCCCTTCTGCAAGAAGGCGCAACGCCTCGTCGTCCGCGAGCCATTGAATGGGGCCATTCCCGCCGCCTCGCCACCCGACCACCAGCACTTCCTCGGATAAAAGAGGTGTTCTCTCGGGCTGCTGGAGGAGGTAGCGCACCCGCAGCAGGGCCAGCGTGGTCAACTCGCTCACGACCCGGGTGCGAATGGCGCCGCAGCGGGAAACGGTGGCATTTCCCTGGCCGGTGAGCGCCTCCTCCAAGAGGAAGCGCGCTAGTGCAGCCACGAAGCGGTGGTTGCGGCCCAAATACTCGGCGCCCTCGGGGGTCGGGGACTCGAACGAAACGAGCCAGCGGCCACCTCTGACGGCGGGAAGCGTCAGCCAGATAGGCTCTGGGACCGTCATGAGTGCCTGGGGCGCGACGCTCACCCGATAGACGCCGGGGCGGCGGTCGGGGGTGAAGGGAAGACCCAGGCGCTGGGCGGCCGCGAGCACAAACTCGCGCACCGCCGCCGGGTCGCCAAGCACCGCATCGGTGGCTTCCAGCTCTCGCTGCACCTCCTCGGGTTTCAGGGCCCGCTGGGCAAAGCGGGTGCGGTTGATCCTCTCGCGCTCAACGCCCTGGTCCCATCGGCGATGCAGGGCCTGCACCTCGGGCAAGCCCAAGTCCAGAGCCAGCTGCTGGGGAGTCGGTCGCCGCGGCCGGAGAAACAAGGCCTTGAGGACCGCCTGAAGGACGCTTTCGCCCTCCTCGGGGACGGGCACATGGGTGCCCAAGGTCTGGTGGATCACCCGCGCCTTCTTGAGTAGCACTTCGATGACCACGCCGTCCACCGGATTATCCCTGCCGAAGAAGCGAACCACCTTCACGCGCTTGGCCTGCTGTCCGAAGCGATCCACCCGGCCTTCGCGTTGCTCGAGGCGGTTCGGGTTCCACGGCAAGTCGTAGTGGACCGCTGCGTTGAACTTGTCTTGCAGGTTGATCCCTTCGGAAAGGCAGTCGGTGGCGACGAGGACCCGCGGCTGCTCGGTGTCGATCTCCGCGATCTTGATCTGCCGCTCCTCGTCGGGCATGCGGCCGGTGACGCATACCACCTGGACATCGGGGCCAAGAGCCTGCTTCAGATGTTCCGCTACATACTCCGCGGTGGCCACATAACGGCACCAGAGAATGGGATGAAAGCCCTCCTGCAGGAGGGCTTGCACGATTTCGGTGGCTCGGCGAAGCTTGGTGTCTTTGTCGGATCCGCAGAGCTCTTTCGCCAGCCGGGCCAGTTCCCGAAGCCGGCGTCGGTCGGCGTCAGCCAGCATCGCCTCGGTTGCTTCCACCGGTGGTGTGGGCGTCTCATCATCGGTGTGATCTTCGGCCGATTCGAACACGTAGGGGGAAAACTCCGGCTCTCCGTCGCCCTCCACAGCCATGCCGGCCCGATTAGCCAGTGCGGCCACGGCTGCCGCCGGGCTGGACATCACACAGCGCAACAGCGCCAGTGCTCCCCAGTAGCGGACGCGGCGTTTGCGCTCTTCCAGCCGCTCGCCTGTCCGCACGATCTCTGAGCAAAACACGTAGGTACGCTCGAACAGCTTACGGTAGCGGTCGGAAAGCTCGTAGGTCTCGTCTGCCGGCTCGCGTTTAGGAAAACAAGCCGCCGCTTCCCACCCTTGCTCGATGTCACAGCGGGTGCGCTGGACGAAGTGCCGGGCCAGGGCGATACGCTGCTCCTCGCCGAGCTCGCTCACACTCCATTCGGCAAACTCTGGAGCGAGGAGTCCAAGCAGGGAGCGGAAGGCTTCCTCGATGCCGGAGTGGGGAGTGGCGGTGAGCAGAATGAGGTGGCGGTCTTGGTTCTTGACCACTTCCCGAAGCAGCGCGTGGCGTTCTTGCTGGCTCCGCCCTTGGGCTGCAGCGGCTCCGTGGACTTCGTCCACGATCACGAGCTCGGGGCAGAACTGGAGGAACTGGTGCCGGTTGCGGTCGGTTTTCGCGAAATCGATGCTCACCACCTGGACCGGAAAGTGCTCGTAGATACTCCTGCCTACCGGAACCTGGCGTTCCAGTTGGCTTACCGTTCCCGAGCGGATGACCACCGGCTCAAGATTGAACTTCTGGGCGAGCTCGGTAGCCCACTGGTCGCAGAGATAAGGCGGGCACAGCACACAGAAGCGCCGGATTTCACCGCGGTCATAGAGCTCCCTGGCGACGAGCAGCGCCTCGATGGTCTTGCCCACACCCACGTCGTCGGCGATAAACAGCCGGACCGGATCGAGGCGCAGCGCCATCAGAAGCGGCACAAACTGGTATACCCGCGGTCTTATAGAAATGCGACCCAAGGAGCGCAATGGCGTCGCCCCCTCGCGCAGGGTGAGCCGCGCCGCCTGCCAGAGTAAATGCGCCCCGAGGGCGTCCGATACGTCGTCTGTCTCCGGCAAAGGAAAGGTAGCAAGCTCAACGCGCTCAAAGGGGAGGCTGTAGCCGACGAGGTTCGCAAGGCCCTTGTAGACCACAACCGCCTCGTCTTCGGTGCCTGTCAGTGGGCGCAGGAGCCATACCTTCTGGTTTTCTGATGGGAGAAGTATCCAGTCACGGTTACGGCATCGAACGACACAACCAGGATTCATACGTCACCTACCCTTGGGCAAGGAGGGCTTCCCGACATCGCCACCCACACCTTGCCGATCCTGTCCTCCTCGTTCAAAAGCGAATTCCATCACCAGCAGCGAGTCACCGGCGATCAGGTAGTCGCTCCAGCCGTGCTTGTGCTAGCAGAACTCGACGGCGTCACGCAGTGGCTCTTGGCGCTCTTCCTCGAACAGCGGGAGTTGAAAGCCCTCACCCGGCCTTCGGCCACCCTCTCCCTGAGGGA
Organism: Hadarchaeum sp. (SeqCode); assembly: GCA_038851515.1. Taxonomy (GTDB): domain Archaea; phylum Hadarchaeota; class Hadarchaeia; order Hadarchaeales; family Hadarchaeaceae; genus Hadarchaeum. The sequence continues at coordinate 2,240 of JAWCKT010000053.1, read as the reverse complement.
GAGGGCTTTCTTCGCCCCCTCGCCCTGAGGGAGAAGGTTTCTTCACTCCCTCCCCTCGCCCTGAGGGAGAAGGTTTCTTCACTCCCTCGCCCTCAGGGAGAGGGTTTTCTTCGCCCCCTCGCCCTCAGGGAGAGGGCTGGGGTGAGGGAGACTTGCGCACCGCCTCGATGATGGTTTTGGGGTCGATCCGCTCGTGGACATGCAGCGACACCGTCGGCACCTCGAAGGAGGTATGTTCGGCCTTGCCGGCCCAGACCAGTTGCGGGTCCAGGTGCGGGTCGTAGGCGTAGCGCTTCCTCTGACCCGCGTCCGGGTCAATATCCGGCGTCACCAGCCCTACCGGCGAG
>JAWCKT010000053.1:0-1883 GCA_038851515.1 Hadarchaeum sp. (SeqCode) | reverse complement strand
ACACCCAGCATCAGCGGCGGCGCGCAGCGCCGTCCGCTGCATGCTACTGTTAGCGATCACCATTTCTTGCGACTGAGGCGGCGGCTTGGTATTTGGACATGAGCTTTCTAATTCCGAGAGCGCCGAGGAGAGCAAACACGACACCAAGAAACAAGAGCAAACCTCGGTCCGACGGGCTGGTGAAGCCCCCGATGAGCATTCCAACGCCCCCCACGATGAGTATTCCAACGCCCCCGCTGAGCGCCATCAGCGCCACGACAAGAACGACCACATAGACAACGATCGACATCCCGAGCGCAAATCCAATGGGATTGCCCGATGGATCTTTAAAGAGGGCACCCACTGTCCAGCCCTCCACAAGGAACCCGACTCCGAAAGCAAGCAAAGCAAGCAATGTGGCAATGCCAGAAGCCGCCTCACTTGCTCCCGCGGTGACTCCGACGAGCAACCAGATAAGCAGCCCCGTCAACCACTGGGCGAGGTAGGCAAGCAACGTGACAAGGTACGCCTTCCCGTAGGTCGTGAATCGCTTCACAGCAAGTACGTGGGCGTGTCTCATGACCAGCGCCCCCACCAGTGCAATGATGGGGATCGCAAATAGCTGGCTTACGATTTGTTCCAGTGCTTGATTCATCGCCGCCACTCCTTGGTGATCGCTAACTCTTGATTATATGGTTTCCAGATAACACACTCCGGGCCGCTTTCTGTCGGCCTAAGACATCCGTGTGTGTGCGTTGTTAAGTTCTCTGTTGCCAATGATGTGACCCTGTTTCTCAAACGTCTTCGGGGTGTTATATGGTTTCCGTATAAGACACCATTGTTTTCCTGACTACAAGGCATCAACCGGACTCCGAATGCCTTTCCCGCCGCGGTTCAGTACGTGTGTATAGATCATCATGGTTTTCACATCCTTATGCCCCAGCAACTCCTGCACGGTGCGGATGTCATACCCGTCGGCCAGAAGGTGCGTGGCGAAGGAATGACGGAACGTGTGGCAGGTCGCTCGCTTGGTCAGTCCGGCGTCCCTGACCGCTTGCGTCACGGCCTTCTGCACAATGAATTCATCAACGTGATGTCGCCCTTACTGTCCCGTTTTGGGATTTGCCCATCGGTGCTCTTGCGGGAAGACCCATTGCCAGCGCCAGTCGGCAGCGGCGTTGGGGTATTTGCGGTCGAGGGCGTCAGGCATCTGGACACGTCCCCACCCATCCTGCATATCCTTTTCATGGATCGCTTTGACCTTTCGCAGATGGTTCTGGAGCGGCGTCTTGAGTGATTCGGGCAGCATCGTCACGCGGTCCTTTGCGCCTTTGCCATCTCGAACTGTGATCTCGCTGCGGGCAAAGTCAATGTCCTGCACCCGAAGCCACAGGCATTCCATCAGCCGGAGACCTGCACCGTACATGAGCGAGGCCATCAGCCACTTGTCGCCGTGAAGCTGGCCCAGAACCGCCTTCACCTCCTCGCACGTCAGGACGACGGGTAATAGGATCGCTCGCCGGTGCCCTGACCTTCCATATTGTTTTTGCTATATATATTTGACGCATTGTGTTCCATACCTAAATTCTTGTCAAGTTTTTTCGACTAATTTTATTTTCTTCTTTCAGAGCTATGCTGGAGAAGCTGACGGCGGGAGTAGTATCAGTGGTGAGGATCCATGGGGTATTGCAGAAGGTAGCGGAGGAGGTGATCGAAGAAGAGAGACGGGCTTGGCCGGGGTGCTATGAAGGGGGGAAGTTGAGAGTGGGAGGGGAGAGAAGAGTCCAGGTGCTCTATGGGGAGGCCGATGGGATCTAGGTGCATCTGCAACGGGGGGATCAGAGTTTCTACGAGTTGCTGGGGGAGGTTAGCCAGTAAGGAGGAGCGTTATAGATTGGGGAAGC
>JAWCKT010000052.1:3557-6168 GCA_038851515.1 Hadarchaeum sp. (SeqCode) | reverse complement strand
CAAAATGGATGTGGCGAGGGTCATGTTCTCCCCGGGCAACGTCCACGAGAGAAAAAGAATCGCCGATCTGGTTTCACCGGGTGAGGTCGTCGTTGACCTGTTCGCCGGCGTGGGCCAGTTCAGCATTCCCATTGCCGTACATGCCAAACCCCGCCGTGTCCACTCCATCGAGATAAACCAGATCGCCTTCGACTATCTTTTAGAAAACATCAGGATCAACAAGGTGAGCCACATCGTGAGACCAACCTTGGGTGACTGTAGCGCGGTTGCTCCGAAGGGTGTTGCCGACCGAGTGATCATGGGAATTCTCCACGTGACGCACCGCTACCTGCCGCTGGCGATGGAGGTCCTCAAGCCAGAGGGTGGTGTGATTCATTACCACGAGACAGTACCCTCGCCGCTCAGGTTCAAGCGCCCGGTGGAAAGAATCTTTCAGGTGGCTGGTGGTCGAGAAGTGGAGATAATCAATCGACGTGTGGTGAAAAGATATTCTCCTGGAGTTGACCACGTGGTTATCGACGCGATGATCGGCGAGAAGAAATAGCTGGGATTTTTAGCGAGCCAATGAGATGTAAACTAACGGGGGTTGATCAAATCCTGCAGGAACCTACCCAGAAGGAACTGATCAAGCTTAGAGCCATGGCCGACTATCTCTTTGACAAAGGAGTCGGAGCGCAGCTTTTTCCTGATGGTGTTCGCGTCGTCAAAACCCACGGCAGGATCAGGCAGGTCTGGCTGGGCGACAAAATTCTGTGTACGATCAGGGCCTCAGATGGTTTCATCGTGCTAAACAGGAAAGGTGCGGAACTCCTCCACGCTGCCCTCAAGCCGCCGCGCCTGAGGGTCACCGTGAGCGAAGAAGCGGCGCCGTTGGTCGCCAGCGGCAGAACTGTCTTCGCCAAGCACGTGGTGGCCGCGGACCCGGAGATCAGGCCGGCTGAAGAGGTTCTCGTCGTTGACCCCCAAGACAAACTGCTCGCCAGCGGTAAAGCCCTGCTCAACGGGGAAGAAATGTTAGCATTTAAGACGGGTGTGGCTGTAGTGGTCAGAAGGGGTTTCGGTAGAGATTAATGTTTTAGGCTGAAAAAAATAAAATCTGCCTGAAATGGAATGGTGAAAAGATGTTCCCAAGAAAGATAGACCGGCGCCAGATGGAAAGGGCCATGCGCCAGATGGGTGTCAAGATGCAGGAGCTTGATGGCGTTCAAGAGGTGATAATAAAATTCTCTGATCGGGAAATCGTCATCCCCGAGGCCCAGGTGACGCTCACTGAGATGGCCGGACAGAGGAGCTACCAGGTCGTCGGTAGGGAAATTGAACGCAAGCTGGTGCCGGAAATTCCCGAGGAGGATATCAAGCTGGTCATGGAACAGGCAGGGGCAAGCAGGGAAGCTGCCGTTCAGGTGCTTCAGGAAACAAGCGGCGATATCGCGGAGGCAATTTTGAAACTTAAAGGGAAGCAATAATCCTGATTTTGCTGGTCAAAAAATTTAAGCCAATTAATTCATCTGGTCAAAATCGCGATTATGATTGAAACTGCGGAAATAATCAGCAGTATTGGCGAGGTAACGAAAACAAAGCCATCGCTGCGGTAGACGTAGATGATCCACCACGGCACCTTGGAAAGGTCGATGTAATTTCCGATGATCGGGATGAGCACCAGCGCTATCCCGATGAGGATGAAGGCCACGCCGAGCAGCGTTATCGCGTTCGTGGCGACCACCGCTTAAAGGACTTCGACGTGCTCCACATATCCGCCGCAATATCTCCTAGCGTAGACGGCGAGGGAGTTCACTGCGGCCTCAACGCGGTCGCGAGGTATTCCTGGCGCATTCCAGACGACAATCGCTATCCGGGATGTCTTGTAGGTAATCATGGCGGCCTTGGCGTCACCAGCGGTGTAGGCGGAAAGCACCCGCTGATCGTCTCTTAAAATCACCTCACCCGGTCTGGGGCTGACCTTGCGGCCATCGATTAGTTCAAAGGGCACCGTGTCGGTGGCTAACGTTGTCCTCAGCTCCCCTTTGACCTTTTCCAAATCGTGGACGCTGACCGAAACCATATGCTCAACAGTGGCGAGCAGACAGGAGTCGACGACGTTGTTCACCGAAGGGAACCTGTTGTCGAGGGCGCGCCTCAGCAAGTATTCCGGTGCCGGACGGTGGCTGGATGGATCCACGCCCATCGCACTGAAGAAATCACGATGGGCTTTGATCTCGGGTAGCTCAGCTAGGTCAACCGTCCCCAGCTTGGCCTTGAGTTCGCTGAGGACCTGCTGCTTTCTCTCCTCCAGCTTTTCCACGGTGGGCTCAACCGTCACCCCGCTGGCCATGACATAACCCGCGACGAAGCCGGGATATTTCTCCCTGACTACCGGATCTAGCTTCAAGATTCAACCTCCTTGTATATTTCGACTGAGGTCCTTTTTTTAACTTTCTAATGATTGTTGGACCTAAAAATCTTAACTTATTCTAGATTGAGGTGTTTTTGAAAAAGCTAGACTCAAGAATTTTATTTAACGAATTCTTCTGGGGTAATTTCCTCGAGAACTTTGCCCTTGGTCTCAATCCCCAGCACCGCGACGGCAACGGCGCCTAAAAAGTGCATCAGG
>JAWCKT010000052.1:0-3547 GCA_038851515.1 Hadarchaeum sp. (SeqCode) | reverse complement strand
CGAAGGCGGCTGCCAAGCCACCGTAAGCATACAGAAGCGGAGTGGCCGTGGGAGCAATCACTCCCGCAATGCGTCCTATGCTGGCAGCGGCACCAGCGCCAGTCCCCCTGATGCCCGTGGGATACAGCTCGGGCGTGTAAGCGTACAGCGCCGACCACGCGCCCAAGTTGAAGAAGGAGATGACGACACTCCAGAGAAGTATGGAAGTGGGCTCAATGGCGGAACTTAGTAGTATGCTCCCGAGGCCAGCCAAGGCGAGATACACGAGCGCGATCGGCTTCCTGCCCGCGCGGTCAAGCAGCAGGGCCGCGCTGTAGTACCCCGGGACCTGCGCCAGCGTGACGATTAACACCCACTGAATCGACTTGACAACGGTGAAATTCAAAGGTGGGCTCGCGTAAAAGGTGGGCAGCCACACGAAGATCCCGTGGTAGGTATAGACCAGCACGGCCCACACGATCCAGAGCAGGGCGGTTCTCCTGCGGTAGGTCGGGGACCAGAGTTCCTTCAGGGCTGCTCCCAAGCTATACTTTTTCGGAACTACAGCGACCAACTTCCCGCTAAAATCCGATGGCACTATTCTGTGCTTTTTGAGCAAGCTTGCCGCCTGGTCGGTTTTTCCCTTCAACTGGAGATACCGCAGGGACTCCGGCGCAAAAAGGACGACGATGGGAATTAGACACAGGGGGATTAAAGCCACCAAAAATGTCGCCCGCCAGCCAAAAGTCGGAAAGAGGAAAAATGGGAAAATCAGGGAGAGCAACGCACCGTAAACCCAAGCAGTTTCGACTAGACCAAGAAAACGACCTCGGTACCTTGCTGGTATGTATTCCGAGATGTAGACTCCCGGCTGAGGCAACGCCCCACCCAGTCCTACCCCAGCAAGAAAGCGCAGGAGAGCCATTGTGGCCGGGTCAGGAGCCAGCGAGTTCAGGGCGGTGAAGACCGACATCGTCGTTATCGTGAAGAGCAGCGTCTTCTTCCTGCCGATGCGGTCGGCGAGGATGCCGCAGCCCAGAGCGCCGACGAACATGCCCAGATAGCCCGCGCTCAGCAGTAAGCCCGAAATGAGCGGTTGCTGCCCCAAACCGAACTCCTTGATAATTGGTGTCAAAACCGCGGCGATGAGCAGGACGTTCATCGCCGTGAAGCCGTAGATGAGGCTGCCCACTAACAGCAATATGTAATGGAAGCGCGTGAGCGGAGCCTTCTCCAGATAATCCAGAACAGTCTCGGCCATCTTCAAGTCAACGATGGTTTATCAAAATTTAAACCCATTCTGCTGGGGTTTGAGTAAAGTGTAAAAGTCTTAAAGAGTTAACCGACCTAGCTTTTTTGTCAGCACTGGGGAATTGAGATGAGTGCAAAAACTGATGCCATTGTTGTGGTTGACTTCGGTGGTCAGTACGCCCACCTCATCGGCAGAAGGATCAGGGACTTTAACGTGTACTCGGAAATTGTGCCCTGCGACATAACAACCGATGAAATCAACAGCCTGAGGGAAAAATTTCACGTCAAAGGAATAATCTTCTCAGGTGGCCCCTCAAGCGTCTACAGGGAAGGAACCTTTGAAAAAATCAAGCAGCTCTTTGAACTCGGCCTGCCGATACTGGGCATATGCTACGGTCACCAGCTTATCGCCCATGTTGCCGGTGGAAAGGTTAAAGCCGGCGTTAAAAGGGAGTACGGGATAACCATCGCCACCATCGATCGGCCGCTGGGTGTCCTTAGGGGTCTGAGGAAAAGGGAAAAGGTTTGGATGAGCCACAGCGACACCGTCTATAGCGTCCCACCGGAATACCTCGTCCTCGCCCACACCGAGAACTGTCCCGTGGCCGCCCTCAAGCACCGGGAGAAACCCATCTTCGGCCTCCAGTGGCATCCAGAGGTAACCCACACCGAAAACGGAGAGAAGATGCTGCGCAACTTCATCTTCGATGTCTGCGGCTGCCGGCCTAACTGGAGGATGGGCGACTTTGTAAAAAACTCCGTTAAAGAGATAAGGCAGCAGTCACGGGGTAAAAGATGTATCATCGCGCTCAGCGGGGGAATCGACTCCAGCGTGGCCACCGCCTTGGCCGCTAAGGCAATTGGTAAAAGATTGACCGCGGTCTTCGTCGACCACGGCTTCATGAGGGAGGGTGAGCCAGAATTCGTCAGGAAAACCTTCGGAAAAATGGGCATAAACTTTATCTCGGTGGATGCGGGGGAAAGGTTCCTGCTGCGGCTGAAAGGAGTAACCGACCCGGAGGAAAAGCGGAAGATTATCGGTGAAGAGTTCATCAAGGTCTTCGAGGAAATCGCGAGAAAGGTGGGCGCCGACTATCTGATCCAGGGTACTATCTACCCGGACAGAATTGAGTCGGGTTTCAGGAGGAGATCCGAGAAGATAAAGACCCATCACAACGTCGCCGGTCTGCCCACCAAGATGGAATTCAAGGGGATCATCGAGCCGCTGCGGGACCTTTACAAGGATGAGGTGAGGAAGGTCGCCGAGAGGTTGAAGCTACCCCAGGCGATCATCCACAGACAGCCTTTTCCTGGGCCGGGCCTCGCGGTCAGGATTACCGGGGAGATAACTCCGGAGAAAATCAAGATAATCAAAACTTCCGACCGCATCGTCAGGGAGGAGATAGAGAGATCTGGGCTAAATGAACGCCTGTGGCAATACTTCGCCGTTTTGACCGAGACCAAGAGCACCGGGGTCAAGGGCGATTCTAGGGCCTATGGTTACACCGTTGCCATCAGGGCCGTGGAGAGCCGGGAGGCGATGACGGCAAACTTCGCCCGAATTCCCTACGAAGTTCTGGAGAGAATCTCAACCAGAATCACCAACGAAAACCCAAGCGTCACCAGAGTCGTCTACGATATCACCCACAAACCCCCGGCCACGATTGAATGGGAGTAAATCAAAGACGACCAGACTTGAGCCTTTTGAACACATAGACCGCGATGATTATTACTGCAATCGCGGTTAACAGGCCGGAGGCTGTGATGACCCAGATGTCGTCAGTCTCGGCGATAAAGGCGATCGAGATCGCGGCCAAGAAGACCCCGATGTAGAGGCTGGCGTTGCTGCTCAAGAATTTGGTAAATTCCAAGCGAATAATTCTATGGTATCGGCTAATCAAAATCACCAGAGTGGAAAAGATAACAAATACTATCACCAGCGTGTAGGTGATCCCAGTCCAGTAATCGCCGAAGGTGAGCAGAAGCCCAACCTCGTCCCCGATCAGCCCACCTCCGGATCCGAAGAGAATCGCGGCCAACCGGTCGGCCCGTTCGTCGCGATAGCTGATCCCAATCCAGCCACCTATGGCCATCATCGCCAGGCCGAACCAGAAGTGGTGGATGTGAAAGCCGCCGCTGACCAAGACGATGTTGGGGTAAAGCGTGGTAAACGCCCGAGCGGCCAGGAAAGCCAGGATGAAGGAGATTAAGGCCAACACCGAGAGATTGGGCCTAAGCTCCGATTTTTCTGACAAGCGGCCACCCCACAGGACAGAAAATAATCTAACCATTCCCCCTTAAAACTCGTGACCCACTG
>JAWCKT010000051.1:0-6409 GCA_038851515.1 Hadarchaeum sp. (SeqCode) | reverse complement strand
TAACGTGGACAAAGTCAGCTACTCCGATAAACTTCAAAATAATGATCTTAAGGGACTACGCGTCGGGGTCAGTGAAAAATTCGCGGAGCTGACCGACCCTGCAATCATGAAAGTCATCAACCAAAGTATCGAAAAACTCCGCGACCTGGGGGCCGAAATCATTGCGGTTGACTTACCTAACCTTGAACGCGGCCTTTACGCGTACTACCTCATCGTCTCGGTGGAATTCTTCTCCGGAACCAGAAAGTTCGATGGCAGAAAATATGGAAAGAAGATAGAGGAAGTCTGCGGGGAAGAGGTGCTGAGGAGGATACTGCGAGGCCGCTACATCAGCCAAAAAGAGTACCGGGGGAAGTTCTACCAACGGGCACTTCAGGTCAGGACGCTGATCAAGCGGGAGTTGATGGCGGCCTTTGAAAAGGTGGATGTCATCGCCGGACCAACCGTCCCCAAGCTACCCCACCGAATCGGAAGTAAACTCACACCGATGGAAATGTATGCCTACGACTACCTCACCGTCCCGGCCAACCTAGCGGGGATCTGCGCTGGCGTCATCAAGGCCGGCGAAATCAACGGCATCCCTGTAGGGCTTCAGATACAGGGGCGGGTGCTGGGCGAGCTTGAAGTGCTCAGGGTGATGAAAGCACTGGAGGCCACCGAATGAACATAAAGATAGGATTCGAGGTTCACCAGCAGATTAACACCAAGCGCAAGATGTACTGCAACTGCCCGACGAACTATCAGGAAGTGCCACCAAACACCAACGTCTGTCCCATCTGCACAGGAATGCCGGGAGCCAAGCCGCTACCACCCAACCAAAAGGCTGTCGAAGCCGCGGTTGAAATTGCGCTGATGCTCGGGTGTGAAATCATCACGGGAGAGACGATCTACATCCAAAGAAAACACTACGACTATCCCGACCTTCCCTCGGGCTACCAGCGGACGAGCTTGCCCATTGCCAGCGGAGGTAACCTGCAGGGTGTTAGGATCAGGGAAATTCACCTAGAGGAAGACCCAGGACAGTACGACCCCACAACGGGAACCGTTGACTACAACCGATCTGGTGTACCTCTCGTTGAAATCGTCACTGAGCCGGACATGAAGTCGCCCGAAGAGGCTCGCAAATTTTTGCGGGCTCTTATTCGCGTTCTGGAATATACGGGAAAAGTCAGGCCTGAAGCTGGCGGAGCAATGAGAGCCGATGTTAACATCTCCCTTGAAGGTGGCGGGCGGGTTGAAGTTAAAAACATCAACTCGGTTAAGGGTGCCTACCGGGCCCTAAAGTTCGAGATCATCAGGCAGAAGGAGAGGTTAAAGAAGGGATTGACGGTGAAAAGGGAGACTAGAGCTTTTCTCGAGAGCCAGATGGTTACCGTACCTATGAGGGCAAAGGAAACGGAGGAGGACTACCGTTACATACCTGACCCCGACATCTTCCCGCTCATCCTCGAGGGGGCCTGGGTCAAAAAGATACGAGAAAAAATGGCCGAGCCCCCCCATTTGCGGGAAAAGCGATTGATGGAGAAATATAAAATATCGGCAGCGGCAGCGGAGGTCATCGTCAGCGAGCGAGAACTGGCCGATCTTTACGAAGCCGTGGCTAGCGAAGTTGACCCCAAGCTGGCGGCGAACTGGTTCAAGACTAGGCTCAAGAAAGTGCTTAACTACATGAAGCTTCGGGCTGCTGACATCAAGTTCACGCCGGCACAGCTCGCGGCGTTGCTTCGGATGGTCGGGGAAAAGCGCGTCACACCCGAGCAGGGGGAGACGATCCTGCGTGAACTTGCCAAAAATCCCGCCGACCCGGAAAAAATCATGCAAAAACTTGGTTTCGTTCCCATTAAAACAACAGAACTGATGGCTGCAATTGACCTGGTGATCACGGAAAATCCCAAAGCTGTAGAAGACTATCTGCGGGGAAAAGATGAAGCCATCAATTTCCTAACCGGAAAGGTGCTCAGCCTCACTCGGGGTAGAGCTGACCCGCGGGAAATTACCAAGCTGCTGTTAACAAAGATAAAAAGTCATGAAAATTCGAAATAAACTTGATTATCAGTCAAATCTAGTGTTAACCATCTTGCCGAGAGGTGAAATGGGAACGAGAAATCTATGGAAAAATTGAAACCGTGGAAATGCTTGAACTCAGTAGCCGTACATTTTCTCAGGCTTGGTTGAAAACTCAAAGTCCTCATGGATTCGGCTCGGCGGTAAAACCTTAGCCACCGCCATATTGAAGTCAGCTTGAGTCACTTGGTCACGCCCACTCCTAATCGCAAACATCCCGGCCTCGGTGCAGATCGACTTTATGTCAGCGCCGGTGGCCTTCTCGGTGGCCTTGGCCAAGACCTTAAGGTCAACATCTTTAGCCAAATTCATCTTCGCCGTGTGAATCTTGAATATCGCATATCTAGCCGACTCATTCGGGAGCGGGAAATAAATCAACCTGTCGAATCTTCCCGGGCGTAATAGTGCCGGGTCAAGAATATCAGGTCGGTTAGTTGCGGCAAGAATTCTCACATCGCCCCTCGGATCGAAGCCGTCTATTTCCGCCAGAAGCTGCATCAGGGTTCTGTGGACCTCCCTGTCGCCGCTGGTCGAAACGTCCATGCGCCTCGCTCCTATGGCATCGAGCTCATCTATGAAAACGATCGAAGGGGCTCTCTCCCGGGCCAGCTCAAACATTTCCCTTACTATCCTAGCACCCTCGCCAATGTACTTGTGAACCAGCTCTGAACCCACCACCCTGATGAAAGTCGCCCGAGTCTCGTGGGCCACCGCCCTAGCCAGCAGCGTCTTTCCGGTACCCGAGGCCCCGTAGAGCAACACGCCCTTGGGAGGGTCTATTCCCACTTTTGTGAACAAATCCTTTCTCAGCAGGGGTAGCTCCACCGTCTCCCTGATTTCCCGGATCTGCTCCTCAAGCCCACCGACATCAGAGTAGGTCACCGATGGCGCTTCATCCACCTCCATCCCCAGCACGAGAGGATCCTTCTTTGAGGGCAAAATCTCCATGATGCTGAGATTTCGCTGGTTAAGCGCCACTCTGACGCCGGGTTTAAGATCCTCAGGTTTGATGAACTGTGAAGCCGTGACCACAAAGTGAGGCCCAGCGCTGCTGCGAACGATGGCCCGGCCATCTTCCAGCACATCGATTAGCGTCGCAGCGACAAGGGGCGGAGCCCTCATCCGGTCAAACTCGGCGCGCAGGCTCTGCAGTTCCCGCTCCATCTTCAAATACTGGCTTTCGATAACGCGCTTCTCGTGCTCGAGGTCGCGAATTCTGCGCTCGAGCCCCTGGATGTAGTCCGCCACGTAGGACTCATCGCTGGAGTTGGGCTTAGATTTTGTAGAATCGGACAACTTTAATCCCGTTGAATACTATTGTAAGACCTTAATAAACTTTCAGTGGAAGTTTAGGTCACTCAAAAAAGCCGTCTCCATAACGGGACATTGTTCAAAAATTGATATGGTGGATGAACAGTCTACCTATAATTTTTTGTCAGAGCAACGAGCTTTAATTGAGGAGAAATGCGCGTTATACTCGTCGAACGTTTAATGCCCGGCGAACAGTCTCGCCTGAACGAGCTGCAGGCCTTGGCAGAAACGCTAAACTACGAAGTCGTGGCGAAGCTGCAGCAGGTCCGAAACCCAGACCCGGCCTACCAAATCGGGAAGGGAAAGGCGAAAGAACTGGCAGAATTGGTAAAAACAACCAAAGCGGAAAGAGTTGTTTTCCGCAACCAGCTGACCCCATCCCAGGCCTACAAGCTTTCTCGTCTTGTCGGCGTGGAGGTGGTCGACAGATTTCAAATCGTGTTGGAAATATTCGCCATGAGGGCTGGGTCGCCAGAAGCCAAGCTCCAGATAGAATATGCCAGGCTGAAATACGAGCTGCCTAAAATTCGAGAACAGATCAAGGCACTTCTTTCGGTGGAGCAGCCTGGTTTTAGGGGCGGAGGTGAGTACGAAGTCAACGTGAGATATGATATGGTTAAGCGTAAGCTCGCCACCCTGCGCAGAAAGCTGAAGTCCATCGAAAAAACGCGGGAGGAACGACGCAAGTTCAGGAGAAAGAGAGGGTTCAAACTGGTGGCGCTGGCAGGCTACACCAACTCCGGAAAGTCAACGCTGTTGAACGCCCTGACCGATGCCAAGGCCGAGGTGGACAACATGTACTTCACCACTCTGATGCCCAGAACCAGGGCGCTGAAGGCGAGCAAGATGATCCTCCTCACCGATACCGTCGGCTTCATAGACGACCTGCCTCCTTGGCTTTTCGAGGCCTTCAAGGCCACGCTTGAGGAAATCTACTTGGCGGATCTGGTGGTTTTGTTGGTGGACGCTTCGGATCCTGTGCCGGAAATAATTAGAAAACTCAGAACATCGCAGAAAATCCTGGCTGAGTACTCCGTCAAGGCCATCACTGCGCTCAACAAAATCGACCTAATAACCGAAGAAGATCTCAAACGCAAGATGGAAGTGCTCCACAGCATGACGTCAACCTTAGTGCCGATATCGGCCGCCCAAGGCACCAACTTGGATGCGCTTTTGGAATCCATTCGTGCCAACACCTAACAGCCTTTAGCCTTTGGCGTCCCATTATCAGATGATGGTTAAAGTTGTAGTCTTGCGAATGGGACATAGAATCTTCCGTGACAAGCGGGTGACCACCCATGTGGGACTGGTCGCAAGGGCTTTCGGCGCAGACGGGATGATCATTTCCAATGTTAAAGATAAAACCGTCGAAGAGAGCCTCAGAAAAGTGGTTCAGAACTGGGGCGGGGATTTCTTTGTGAAAAGCGGAGAACCTTGGAGGACAATTGTGGAGACTTGGCGTCGCACGGGTGGTGTGATTGTACACCTGACCATGTATGGAATTCCTGTTGACGAGGCCATACCTAAACTTGGAGTTAAGGACATCCTCGTCATCGTGGGCGGCGAAAAAATGCCTGGAGAAGTATTTGAAATAGCTGATTTTAACGTTGCTATCGGTAATCAACCACATTCTGAGATAGCAGCCCTAGCTATTTTCCTTGATAGGATTTTTTCTGGTTCTGAACTAAAAAAAGAGTTTAAAAACAGCAAGATGAAGATAATACCGACAGAAAAAGGCAAAAAAATTGAAATAAAGTCATAAAAATATGATTATTCTGTTTTGATTCCCGTTAATTATATTTACAAAAAGAAACAAAAAAATTTAAATGTTGTAAAATGGTGTTGCCATGGCAAAAACAGCTTCTAAAAAAATAGAGAAGACCAAGAAAAAAACCACAGCCAAAAAGCAAGGTAAAAAAACCGCTGCTGCCTCGGCAAAAAAGATAAAAGTTCAGCCGGAAAAGCCGGCGCCCATTTCGCTGGAAAATCCCACCATTTATGAGCTTCTCCATCAGATAGCCGGTGAGCACGGCTATACTGTGGCCAAGGCTATCGTCTCAGAAGAGCTGACCGACGAGGAAATTGCCAAGAGGACCGGAATCAGGCTCAACCTCGTCCGGAGGATCCTGTATGACCTCTACGATAATCGGGTGGTCAGCTACCGCAGGGTCCGGGACGAAAACAGCGGCTGGTACATCTATTACTGGAAGGTCGATCCCGAGCGCGCCCTAGATTATGTGAAAACTAACCGCCAGCTCCTCTTACAAAAGCTGGAGGAACAACTGGAGAAAGAGAAAAACACCATCTACTTTTCCTGCAGCAACGGCTGCCCGAAGATGACGCTGGAGGAAGCTGCGGAAAATGATTTCAAGTGCTCCAGATGCAAGGGAAAGCTGGAGCCCTACGACAACTCGGCCACCATTATCTCGCTAGAACGTAGGATTCAGGCATTGCGGGAGCAACTCACCCAAGCTTAAATTTGTCGGCCCCCTTTTGCCTTTTTATAAACAGTGGGTACCCAAATACTCGCCGGGGACTTTGCAAGATGCTGGGAAAAAGTTCACTGTTGAAAAAGCGGACTTGTCAATCATATCCGATAACCAAATCCAGTTGAACGGAGTGAAAATCAAAGACATCGGCGCGGTCTGCGATGTAAGCGTGCTGATCAATCGTGATAGCTTCGAAATGGCGAAAAGAATCGTTGCCGCCGGCGGACTTTATCTGCCCTCAGCGACTTACAGCTGGCTGGCGCGCGACAGGCTGATCTCAGTAAGGAACCTGACAGTTGGATACAGCTTGATCAACCAGTTTGTGCGTGATGGTGAACTGATCGTGGTTTATCTGCCCGAGCTGCTGGATGAAATCTCCAGAAGGTTGCTTTACGGGGCGGATCGCGAGATACCTCTCACGGACTTGCGAGCATCCATGCTGGCGGCTCATTTAAAAATGCCGATCCTGACCTTCAGCGACCAGTTCACCGAGCGCCTGAACGACCATTTGGGAGCCAAAACTATCTGGCAGCTGAATGTTCATC
>JAWCKT010000050.1:3728-6432 GCA_038851515.1 Hadarchaeum sp. (SeqCode) | reverse complement strand
AATCATACCGGAGGGGGGCTTTTTACAAAGATCTTTTTCACTGAGTAGTCTTTTTATTGGCTTCCTCAAGTCTTTGAAGTTCCCCATCGCTCATGGATACGGGCTTCCCAGCGGCCAAAGAGGGCCTTATCGGTTATTAACCCGATGGCAATGATAATGAGCATAACCCCTATCACCCGGGACATATCCAGTAGTTCACGGCCCATGTGGAGAATATGACCCAGGCCGGAAACTCCGATGGTGAAGAGAATCATTTCTCCGGCCATCAAAGACCTCCAGGCAAAGGACCATCCCATTTTCATACCCGTTACAATGGCCGGAAGAGAGGCCGGAATACTGACCTTTAAATAGGTGTGTAACTCTCGGGATCCCATGGTTCTTGCAGCCCGTACGTAAATAGGGGAAACACTTTGAACTCCCGCCTGCGTGGAGATGATAATTGAACCCAAGGCTCCCATAACTACAATGAACAGAATCGCCGTTTCATTTTGTCCGATCCATAGAATGGCCAGAGGAGTCCAGCAAATACTGGGAAGATTTTGTAATCCCAGGGTTAAAGCTCCCATACTTTGTAAAGTTAATTCTGTGGGGTTTCCCCTCACCCCCGGCCCCTCTCCCACGCTGCAGGAGAGGGGAGCCGGTGGATCTCCAGGTCAGCTTCCCAGGTAACCCCTCTCCCGAAGCTTCGGGAGAGGGGTGTAGGGGTGAGGGCACCATGGTTATCTAAATTTAACTTTACAAAGTACTACAACCTGCAAACTAATGTGTGAGTTGACCGGACAACCGGAGGTTTCCCATGAAAACCAAGGAGGAGATCCGGTTTCAGTTCTCGGGCCAATCGAAGGGCTTCCACTCCCGTTGGAGCCTCTCCGATTACCCGATGCCCCAGGGATTCCAGGGCTTCTCGAAGATCCATAGCAATTACCGTATCGTTTTCCGCAATGAGAATCCGTAGTGGCTCGGGTATATTTTCCTTTCTAGCCATAGAAAACAGATTTAAGGTTCGAATACGATTTGCGCCGTGGTCCCACTGTTTAACAGGCCGCTACCGAGCTTGAAAAATTCTGAATTACTGAATCCCCCGGCTTGCATCGGAGGCTACCAACCGTCCGCCCCGGATGGGCTTTTCAGCTTATCCTGGCGCGTATGGAGGGTGTTCAGACAGAAAAAAGTGACCTCTACTACATGGCAGTTACTTCTTAATACCCTCTTCGTTGTACGGTGAAGGAGTATAAAAAAAGCAAAAGCCTGTTTTATACATCTTAGGCTTGAGGTAAGTAGATGGGAAGGAGTAAATTTTAAAATGACCGTGGATGGAAAAATATCTTCATCGATTACCCATCATTTTATTGACCCATTTAACCGAGTTAATCCAGGCTAAGGTACTTGACCCTTCAAAGGTACCCGGCACCGCGATAACTCTTCTAAAAAGGAGCCATCGGTATGTATTTCTTCCCCCTTACCATTCCCTTTATTCTTTTGTTCTTTCTGGTCTTGGCCGTTCTTGTAGTCATGATCGAAATAGGAATCATCAGCTATGCTTATGAGAAGGCCGGCGTTAATTCCAGGTATATCTTGATTTTACTGTTTTTATCCCTGATAGGGAGTTACATCAACATCCCCATTATGGAAATTCCCGGGGAACAATTTATCGAAAACAAAGTGGTCAATTTCTTCGGCATGCAATATGTTATTCCTACCATTGTAAGCACCGGAAGGACGGTTATTGCCATCAATGTGGGAGGGGCCGTTGTTCCCATTCTGATTTCACTTTATCTTTTAATTAAAAACCTGCATCTGTTGCTACAGATCGGCATCGCCGTTTTGATTATGACAATAGTAGTCCATTGGATAGCCAGGCCGGTACCGGGTGTAGGAATAGCCGTACCCATGTTTCTTCCGCCTCTGCTGGCTGCATTCCTGGCTTATCTCCTTGCTCCACAAAATGCCCCACCGGTGGCTTATATTGCTGGAAGTCTGGGGAGTTTGATCGGTGCTGATCTACTTAATCTACATGTTATTCCCCGTTTAGGTGCCCCCATTGCTTCCATTGGAGGGGCAGGTCGGTTTGATGGGATCTTCCTCACGGGTATCATTGCTGTTCTACTGGCATGAAGGAAAAAATCGATAAACGCTTCAACATAGGAGGGGGAGAGGAAGATTTTTAGGGGGGTAGAAGAGGAGCATGGTTTCTATGAAACCCAAAATTCAGATTGTAACCGATGCCGAAGCCTTATATCATGCAGCGGCTACAGAGTTTATGCACCGGGCCAGGGAAGCGGTAAAGGTGAAAGGCTCATTTACGGTGGTACTGTCCGGCGGTTCAACGCCCAAGGGATTTTACTCGCTGTTGGCCGATGACGCAACCTTTCGAAACCAGGTACCCTGGGACCGGATTTACTTCTTCTGGGGGGATGAACGTCCCGTCCCACCCGATCATATAGAGAGCAACTATCGCATGGCCAACGAGGTAATGTTATCCAAAGTACCCGTTCCGCCAACCCATGTCCATCGGATCAAAGGCGAGAATCCAGATGCCAGCAAAGCAGCAGAGGAATACGAGCAGGTACTGCGGGATTTCTTTCAATTGTCGACCGGACAACTTCCACGTTTCGACCTGGTGTTTCTGGGTCTTGGGTCCGATGCCCATACCGCTTCACTTTTTCCCTGTACAAAAGCATTACACGAACAAAAACGGCTGGTC
>JAWCKT010000050.1:0-3716 GCA_038851515.1 Hadarchaeum sp. (SeqCode) | reverse complement strand
TATATACCGATCGGGTGACCTTGACGGTACCCGTCTTGAACCATGCAGCCTGTGTGATCTTCCTGGTGAGTGGAGAGGAAAAAGCACTGCCTTTGAAGGCGGTCCTTGAAGGAAGATATGAACCCCAACAACTCCCTGCCCAGTTGATTCGTCCAGACCCTGGAGAGTTACTTTGGCTGGTCGATCAAGCCGCCGCACGTTTACTTCAAAGAGATTAATCCTGCAGCTAAAAATCTCATCGGCCTGACTAAAATAAATTTTAGTTTTCCCTTTCAATTCCTACGACGGAAGATGACCGAACTCGGTGCTTTAAATCGGACTCCACTTGTGTGGCCGGAATGGTCTCATCGGTCCCCTGATCGATATTTACCTGTATAAACCCTACCCGCAGACTGGTACGGAGCCAACGGCTAAACTGATAACCTACGACGGCATCATAGGTGGCTCCTTCCAGTTTATAATCGGTTCGGGTGTCTTCCAGGGAGTTCGGACCAATACCAAAAAAATCTTGCTGAGGAAAATTGCGGTAATTCAGATCTGCGTAAAGGAAAAAATCTCGATCTTCCTGTCGAATATCACCAAATTGGAAGATATCCCCGATAAAATAAGGGAACTCTAAGAAGGGGGTCGGTTTTGGGTAACCCTTCCGATTTGCAATTCATATTCCTGATAACCCAGGATCGAATAGCCACTGGAAATTTGAAGGTCGATAATCGAGCTGCCGATATTGGGCTTCCAGTAAAGTCCTCCAAAAGCGATACTGGAACCCGATGTAATGGTTCCTACTTAAGGGGTAAATCCTTTATAATTGGGGAGCACTCCTTCAAGAAAATAATCTTCTAACCAGACAAGCCCTCGTTCCATGCTGCTCTGATTGGGAGGCTGGATGTTTTGAAGCTTTTGAAGACGTTGTTGCTCCGCTTCGGTCTGCAGATCGGAAGTATCTTCGGAGGCACTGAAAACTTCGTTTCGGACAAAAAGTAAATTTACGAAAAAGAGGAGGAAAATGCTCCTTTTTGTTATTAGGTTCATATTTACATTTTTGGTTGTTTCGGGTTCCTCTCTATACCTATCAACCCATTTCTGAAAAGGGGAAGTTTTACAAACCATGTGCTTTCTTGTTACTAAAGAATAAAGACAAAGAGGTTTTTTGTCTAGGGAGTTTTGTTTTTTAACAGGAATATTCAACATAGAAATTAATTGAATTGTATGGATTTTAATCACCTTTTCTCGAATTTGCCCAAAATCTACTCTTGTTTGAAGACGGCTCAAATCTAACGGCTTCATTCTAAATATTTGTTTTTAAAGTGGATATCTCTCAAAGCCTCTCCTTTAGTTTAGATGGTACCAGCTTTGCGTATTCTGGAAGTAACGATCTTGGATATTTATAAATCCCTTATCCCCATTATGCAGGGAGGTATCATCATGGAGCAAATAGATAGGTTAAGTAAGGCCCTGGTTATAAATTCCGATCCCGACGATCGAAAATTTTTAGAAGAAATGCTGAATGAGTATGGTTATCAGGTCAAAGGAGTGGCGCAGGCATATGAAGCTGCCCAGCTTTTCAGCAAGGAAGCTTTCTCTTTAGTTATCAGCGAGCTTGGATTTCCGGAGTTCGAGGGAATGAAAATTTTAGATCTTGTTCGACGTTTTGAATCTCAAGCCAAAGTTGTACTCATCGCCCCACAGGTAGGAGTGGAGGTATTTATTAAAGCCCGGGCTCGAGGAGCCTTTGATTGTCTGGATAAACCCTTAGAAAGATCTATTCTGGAGCAAGTTATTGCAGCTATCAGAAATTAACTTTTGTGATTTACAGGTAGGGACGGGTTTTCGGAAAAGGAGACAAAATGAAGGTTTTAGTCGTAGGAGCAGATCATCTGGGATCTCTTAAAGAGAATTTACAGGACGTAGGGATTAAGCAGATCCTTCATTGGAAGGGACGGAGCCACGAAGAGGTTCGAAAAAAATTCCAGAGGGAATTAAAGTCATTATTCTTCTTTGTGATTTTGTTAATCACAACCTGGTCTATCGCCTTAAATCAGAAGCCAGAAGACGAGGGATTCCGGTAATCCATGCCAGAAAGTCATACTTTTACTTTAAAACTCTTGATACCCTTTTGACTGCTTAACCCTTGAGACAAAAATAAGTAAACGGTTCTAAATAACTAGAATACCTAATCGGTATTGAAATGGGACATAGAGTAGGGACTACCCCGCCCTAACCCTTCCTGCATGCGGGGAGGGAAGGGAGGGGCTGCTTTGTAGGTGGTAGTGTGGTATAAAAGGGTTCTATTTTTGCCTTAATTTCTCCCACGGGTATTATGGGGCAGGTAAAAAATTAGTTGACCAAAATTAGGCGTCTAAGATAGAAATGTTTGGTGTGAGACGGCTGTTTGGCCATGTTTACGGCGATTAGGTGGTCTACTTTCAAAAGGCGTCCTCGCCCAGCAGCGACTTCAACGTCTGGTTCACTGAGGCGCAACAGCGTGAGGGAGGTATCGAATATAACTACCGGCGGGGTTAGGGAGAGGTTTGCGTGCTCAGATACTGAGTCGTTGCTGAAGGGGAAGGAGATAGAGTGGGGGAATGATCTTGGCCATAGCTGGGACAGGTCAAAGGGGGAAGGATTGGCTAACCAGGCTTGCAGTTGACGTGGAGAGCGCGGGGGGGTACTTGAAGGGAAACCCACTGTTGCAGCGGATCGCCGCCCGTAAATGTAGATTTCACCAGGCTGGTCGGTGGTATGGAACAACCATGCCCCGACAGATGTAGACATATTGTGAGGAATGTATGGATAACCCATCGTGGGACTCTGAAAACGAAGCCGTAAAGCGAGCACTCGAGTCGTCCTATTGTCCTGAACCTATAAGACAGGCTCGGGAGAAGCAAGACTGGATACTCAGCGAACGACTCCGGCACGGTCCTTACAAAATTGCGGACATTGGATGCGGCAATGGCTATCATGCCGTGATGTTCTCGCCGTCCTCTCTTTTGTATCATGGCTTTGAGATCTTGCCCGCAATTGCCGAGACCGCACGAGCTCTCTGGCAAAAAGAGAGCATAACCAACGCACAGGTCTTTGTGGGAGATGCGGCTGAGGTAGAACTCGAGGATGAGTTCTACGACATTGTCCTCTGCTTGTACTTCACCCCTGGTAACTTCAGGGACAAATCAGACGATCTTAGTCTCTACAGTGATGCCTATCTCGATCGGAATCCGCGGTTTATTCGCATTGCGTCTCGATTCTATAAAGCGATGAAAAGCGGTGGCTCCATGTTTCTTACCCTTTAACGTGCCAGGAGGTGAAAGGAGATCTCCCATGATGGAAGTTACGCCTGATCCGATCTTTCAGGTCGCGAATGGCTTCATGGTGGCGAAGCACCTCTTTGGGACACTGGCAGCATCACCCGCCACGCTGGACACTTAGCGTAACGCACAGGCATCCCGCGTCGCACGCTCCGCATCCCCTCCGACGCCATGGTCGCTTTGGGTTTCCTGGAGCGGCAGGGCGACCAGTATCAGAACACCCTTGTTTCATCCACCTTTCTGAGCGGCCAAACCCCCTACGGACTTGCACCCAGCCTTGTGGTACTGGAATCAGCTCAATTACCAGTGATAGACCGCGTTGAAAGAGGTGGTGCGTACGGGAGTGGCTGTTTTTGGCGAGTTTTTGTTCTCCGCTGAGGGCCAACAGCTTTACACAGAAGGTGTCGAAGC
>JAWCKT010000049.1:0-6466 GCA_038851515.1 Hadarchaeum sp. (SeqCode) | reverse complement strand
GTGGAGGAAGCCGCCAGGAACAAGCTGAAGTGAAATTTCTGCTCTTTTTTACGAACTACGTCCAAAGATTTTGCGGGAGAGCGCTGAAAAAGTGGATAATTGCAGTAATGCTTGTCCTGCTTTTATTGTTGGGGGAGAGTTTAAACAGCCAGAACTTTACCCCTGACCCATATTTTCAGGAACAGCCGATTATCGAGCGGACCGCAGTGGTCTCCCGCGTAATTGATGGCGACACCATAGAACTCGAAGGAGGGGAAAAGGTAAGATTGGTAGGCGTTGATGCCCCGGAGCTGCGTTCGAGCGATCCAGCTGAGAGGGAGCTGGCCGAAAGAGCCAAGGAATTTGTTGGTAACCTTTGTCCCGAGGGAGCCGAGATCGGGCTTAACGTTGACGATCTGGAGCCGAGAGACCGCTACGGGCGCACGCTGGCTCTGGTTTATGTATGTATTGACGATAACTGGATAACCCTCAACGTCGAACTACTTCGTTACGGTTTTGCTGAAATATTATATCTACCGCCATCTGAGTTCAACCCCTATAGATGGTAAATTATTTCTGGCCTATTGTGATGGCGGCTGGGTGCGGATATTGGCCGGTTTTGTAGAGAGATTACTTTCGGTAGCCCCTCCTCAAAATTTGCTTAAAAAGTCTCAGTTGATGTTCAGTTGATTCAAAAGGCGGCTTTCACGAGGCAATTTGGAGGTGTGTTATGAGTTCATCAGGAGAGTCGGTCAGAGCTTTCGCCGGCAGTTTATCGCTTGAGCAGACATTGGAAAAGGTGATCGAGCGCATAATTGACCGAGAAATGAAGAGGAAAAAAATTGGTGAAGCACTTGCCAATTTGAGAGAGGTAGATTTGGATGCGATGAGTGGTGTTGCCGAAAAAACTCTTTTTAAGGAAGTGGAGATGGACCCCCTTGTTGATGTTCGTGTTTGTGGTGTCGATGGCAGCTTGCTTGATCAGCAGCTGCATGGATTTGACCTCATCTTGGTCAGGGCCTTGGCAGTGATATTTCATTATCGCGGTGCTGTTTTGGCCGGGGTCGAGTATTCGCCGAGTGAGTTGCCGCCGCCGAAGCTGATAGATGTTGCGGAGCCCCTCGACTCCTGGGAGTTTCAGGTATTGGCAGGGATGGAGCGCCAGTTGGCTGAAATCGAAATTGCGGTTCAAGTTGCTGAGAGAGGCGGCGTCGAGTCGATAATGCTTGATGGCTCGATCGTTCCCCAGTATGTCGAGCGCTTTCCGAGAAGCCCAATTTTGCTGGAGCGGTATCAAAATCTGATCCGGGCGTACATGAGACTTTATCAGGTCTGCGCGGAGGCTGGCATTGTCCTCGCCGGAGCAGTTAAGGACAGCCGCGGCACCAGATTTGTTGAAATTCTGAAGGAGGCTTTTGACAGGTTTAATCTGGAGAAAGAAGATGTGTTAATCTTGGATAAAACTAAGGATACGGTTCTTCTGAATCACGTGCTCAGAGTTGGCGAGCGCACTTCAGCCTTCACCTATGTGGAAAGGCCCTCGAGCTATGTGCTCAGCGACCTGGGGAGCTGGGGTGAGAGGATTTATGGCTTTTATATCAGGACGGTTCCCTATGACAGGCCACTCCGGATAGAGTTTTTAAAAGGCGTAGAAGATGCTGCAGAAACAGCCGATCGGGTAGCTTCGTTGGTCTATGCGTTGTCCTCCCATCATGAGGAATTTGGGTTGCCTTCCGTCATTATCGAAGCCGATGCCTCTGCTAGATTGGCGGAGGAGGAACTCAGTTGGGTGAGAGACATCATTTCCGCGCGTTTGGATCCAGCTTTTGCCCCCGATCTGAGGCGCGAGAGAAAGCCCTTTTGAGGTGTTGGTTTGGAAATCGGAACTGTAATTGTGGATGAAGATTCGCCTTCGCCGGGTAGCTTTAGTTTTGTCGTCACTTACGGCGGGTGTGATATTCCCGTCCGTCAGGGCCAGTTTGTCAGGGTTGAAACTGAGGAGGGCTTGGTGATGGCCTTCGTGACCAATCTTTTCAAAACCAACAGGTACTTTGTGCGTGCGGAATCGGTTAGGGAGTATGAACGAAGGGGTAAACCGCTGACGTCGATATTTCCCGCCGATCGCTGGGAGTATTTGGTGGCGAGGGCTCAGGTGCTGGGCGTCCTGAGGGATCAGGGATTAGAGAGGTGCACCTTCCCACCATCTCCAGGACAAAGGGTTTCGACGGTGGAAAAGGAAACCCTGGCGCAGTTTCTAGGGCTGAGGCTAAGCGACGGAGTGGAGATTGGGAGGCTCCGGCACCACGATGTTCCGGTAAAACTTGACCTCACCAAGCTGCTGAGAAAACACTTGGCAGTGCTCGCCATGTCCGGTTCGGGTAAGAGCAATTTTGCCACGGTGATCGTGGAAGAGCTGCTCAGCCGTTCAGTAGAACAAGGTCGACCCGCCGTGATAATAGTTGATGTCCATGGCGAATACGGGGGGCTGGCTAACCAAGCCGCTTATTCCGGTAAAGTGGCCGTGGTGAAAGGAGATGATGTTCGCATCGGTGTTCCAAACCTGAGCGCTTACCAGCTAAAAGAGTTCTTACCTGACATCTCAGGAGTTCAGTTGCGAGAACTTCAGAGGGTTCTTGAGGAGCTGCGTTTAGAAATGAGAAATGGTAAGGGCCCTTTTGATCTAGATGATGTTATTTCAAGAGTTGAGGTTGAAGAAGGCCTGAACAAACAGCTTCAGCAGGCTTTAGTCGGGTGGCTTAACGACCTGCAGTTCCTTGGGATATTTGATTATGCTGACAACCCCTGCTGGGAGCATGCGGTATTGCCGGGGAGGGCGCTGGTGTTGGATTTGAGCGAAATGACTAATCTCCGCCGTAAGCAGATGATCGTGGCCCATGCTGCTCGGAGACTATTCCACGCCCGGAAGCGGAATCAGGTGCCTCCCTTTGTGTTTTGTTTGGAAGAGGCACAGCAGTTCTGCCCATCCGGGGAGTCCAAGGAAGTGGCGATCTCAAGGTCGGCTCTCGAGACGATCGCGAGGGAGGGGCGCAAGTTCTATGCCTCGCTGATGCTCATCTCCCAGCGACCGGTCAGGTTGTCGACAACGGTGCTCTCGCAGGCCGGCACCAACGTGATACTGCGTATAACCAACCCCTACGATTTAGACCATATCAAGCAGTCATCTGAGGCCATAACTAAGGAAGTTGCTGAGATGATTTCCACTTTGCCGGTTGGCGAGGCGCTCATAGTCGGCGAGGTCGTGAACTATCCCATCTTTGTGAGGATCAGGAAGAAGCACACGCAGGTATTCAAACATGGGCTCAGCATGGAGGATGCTGTGAGGGAATTTGAAAAAATGAATTCAGGGGAAGAAGAGGACGCAAAAGCCTTTATGTGACGGTTCTCAAGCTGGCGCAATTGACTCCGGTTCAACTGCGGGGCGTCTATATTTTTTCAAATGCAGATTTATCCGCCCCGCAGATCGGGCAGACCCAATTCTCCGGCAGCTTCTCGAACGGAGTCCCGGGTTTAATGCCTGAGTCAGGATCGCCCTTTTCTGGATCGTAGATATATCCGCAAATCGTGCACTTGTATTTTTGAAATACTGGGGGCTTGGTCGGCTTTTCCTCTTTTATGTATGTCGGGGCCGTAGGTGGAGAGACCCCCCGCTTTATCTCGTGGTAATAGGCGTAAGTCATCGGTTCCGCGTTACTTAACGTCTGAGCTTCCACAATCTTTCCGATGAAAATGGTGTGAGTGCCTACATCGAGGCTGTTGATGACTTCCGCCTCGAGATAACCTACAGCGTTATCTAGGACGATGGGGGCTCCGGTGACGCCAATTTTGTACTTAACTTCTTTGAACTTGTCCGTTTCTCTCCCCGTTTTGAAGCCAAAATTGCCGATGAAATTAAGGGGAGCATCCTTCGCCAAGATTGAGACAGCGAAGACATTGCTTTTTTGGATGATCTCATGGGTCAAGTTTTTCTTGTTAAGGCAGACGGCTATCGTCGGTGGATCGGAGGTTGTCTGAAAAACGGTGTTGGCAATTTGACCGTTCAGTTTGTTCTCATATTTAGAACTCACCACATATAGGCCGTAACTAATTTTGTAAAGAGTTTTCAAATCCATTTTATCGTTTCTCCGCGTTCATGTATTCACTTTTATTATAAAATAATTTTTGCGGGACACATTTTTATAATAACAGTGTAATAAATTCATGACTGGATTATATGGATGAGAAAAGAATATCTTACCACACGTCCGTCCGCAATGCTTATGAGAGGATCAAAAAGGATGGAATGACCAACATCTGGGATCGATATGAGGCTCAGGGACTAGGCGGTGATCCCGATCGGAGATGTCCGTTCTGTCAGGCTGGCACGAGGTGTGATCTGTGCTCCAACGGTCCCTGCCGCGCTGATGCTTCAACCGGGAAGAGAGGTGTATGTGGTATAACTGCTGATGGCATGGCTGCGCGTATGTCCCTGCTGAGGAATATCCTCGGGGCTTCAACATATCACTACCACACCAAGCAGACCGTCAAGACCCTCCGCGCTACGGCCGAAGGAAAAACCATTTTTGAGATAAGGGAGCCGGATAAGCTGAGGAGTTTTGCGAGGCGGCTGGGCTTAGAGACATCCGGTTCTGTTAACGAGGTCGCCTTGCGCCTCTGCGACTTCGTGGAGGCCGATTTTAACAGGAGCTACGATGAACCCAGCCGGATCGTGATGGCGTTAGCCCCAAAGCCACGCCAAGATCTCTGGATAAGTCTGGGCATTTTTCCCGGTGGAATCTATGGCGAGATCCTGCTGGCGACTAGTTCCTGCCTCACCAATGTCGATGGTTACTACCTCAGCCTCTCCCTCAAGGCCATGCGGCTCAGCATCGCCATGGCTTACCAAAGCCAGCTCGTCAATGAGTTTTGCCAGGACATTCTTTACGGAATTCCAAGACCGCATAAGATGCACGTTGATTTGGGTGTTTTAGACCCGAATTACGTGAACGTGCTACCGAACGGCCATGAGCCCTTTTTGGGGTTTGCCTTGGTCCAGCTGGCTAGGAAACCAGAATGGCAGGAGAAGGCGCGGGCTGCTGGAGCAAAGGGTCTTCGCGTGATCGCTAACATTGAGACAGGACAGGAGATGATCCAAAGGTGGCACATGGATGAGGTTTTCTACGGGTTTACCGGCAACTGGATAATGCAGGAGGCAGTGCTGGCCAGCGGTTGCGTGGATCTCTTCGCCGCCGATATGAACTGCTCTATGCCCATTGACCCATTGTATGCTCAAAGATACAAGTTCAAGCTCGTCCCAGTCAGCGAGCTGGTGGCTTTTGAAGGAGTGAAGGATCGGATAAACTATAAACCTGAAATGGCCGAAAGTCAAGCCGCCCGACTGCTTCAGATGGCGATAGACAACTTCAGGGAGAGGAAGGCATCCGTTGAGCCTATTTGTGGTCTGCCGATTGGTGAAGCGGTAGTTGGTTTCTCAACGGAGAGCATTCTGGAGAGCCTAGGTGGGACGTTGAAACCACTCGTGGATGCGATCAAGAACGGAAACTTGCGCGTGGTGGTTGGCCTTGTTTCCTGCACCACGCTCAGGGATCACGGCCAAGATGTTCACAGTGTTGCTTTGGCCAAAGAGCTTATCAAGCGAGACCTTCTAATTCTCTCGATGGGTTGCGGCAATGCGGCAATGCAGGTGGCGGGCCTTTGCGCCCCAAAAGCTGCAGAGCTGGCGGGATCGGGGCTGAGGAAGATATGCGAGGCCCTCAAAATACCTCCGGTTTTGAGCTATGGGACCTGCACTGATACCGGGCGATTGGCCGACCTATTGGGCGAACTTTCGCGGGCTATGGGCGGCGTTGACATCTCAGAACTTCCTGTGGCCGCTGCGGCTCCAGAGTACATGGAGCAAAAGGCCACTATCGACGCGATCTTCGCACTGGCGCTGGGTCTCTTTACTTATGTCAATCCTGTCCCCACGGTGACGGGAGCACCGAACTTGGTAAAGCTTTTGACCTGCGATTGTGAGCTGCTCACCGGAGGCAAGATCAATGTCGAGAGAGATCCGGTGGAAGCCGCCGACGCTATATTGGCGCACATTGAGTCTAAGAGAAAGAAGCTGGGGATCTAGGTATTGAAGTCAATCCTCAGGGCAGGCGATTAGCAGCAGCGATTTTTCATAAAGTTTTCTCGTTGTCTCAGGTTGAATTATGTGCTGCTCCAGATATTCACGCATAAATGTGATGATATCCAATCCGAGGTAGGCAAGGTTTAACCTTCCGGAGTTTGACTGGTGTGGGCGGCTTTTCGATATTTGCGATGTTTTGGTTCTGAGGTTGTCCAGCTTCAACCTCTTGATTTCTTCCACCAAGGTTTCAAACTCAGTGCCGTTGTTTTGGTGGCGAGCCAGGTAGCCGCCTAGGTCTGAGGCTAGCTCTTGGTAGAGGTCTATCGCCGCGAGCATCGACCCACTGCTGGGATG
>JAWCKT010000048.1:6409-6781 GCA_038851515.1 Hadarchaeum sp. (SeqCode) | reverse complement strand
CTTTTTAAGACAAAGCCTGAGGAAATCATCACCAGGGACTTTATATTTCACGTTAACCTCCATCGCCACATTTTTCTCCGCAGCTAGGTCGACGAAGTCCTCGATTTCATCCCATGGGAGGCTCGGCAGCAGATCTACGTTGAAGAAAAACGGGTGGCAGAAGACATCAACCCTTTGCCTTTCTATAGCGCGGGTGGCCCGAAAAAGATATTCATGGGCATTATTGATTAAGTAACTCTCTTCAATATCATGAATCCCTATCGAGAGAATGTCGATTTTTTTGATAAAATCATCCTCCACATCCAAACTACCATGCCTATCGACTACGTTGGCCTCAATCCCGGCCAAAACAGGTATTTTGACATCCTCGGC
>JAWCKT010000048.1:0-6399 GCA_038851515.1 Hadarchaeum sp. (SeqCode) | reverse complement strand
GGCGGCGATTTTTATATCCTCGAGCATCTGCGTCATTTTCTCCCGACCCACACCAACGCTGAGCTCAGGACCATGATCGGTGAAAGCTAAGGCCTCCAAACCTCTAGTTGTTGCCGCCTCTAACACCTCGACATGGCTGCAGGTGCCGTCTGAATATCGGGTATGTATGTGAAAATCGAACTTTTTCAGCATGCCGGACCAAAACCGAATTGTACCTAAAAGGCTTAATTATACCTGCTGAAAGGATGTTTCAGAAATAAATTTAAAATAAGGGAAACCAGATGGTAGAAAATCAAGGCGATAATATGTCGGAAAGAATAACCCTTTCGCACGGAGCTGGCGGAAAAATTATGATGGATCTCATAAAAAACATCATTTTGAAGGAAATTAACCTTAAAAGCGCTGGAGAGGTGGGGCTTGACGCCCTTGACGACGGGGCCAGCATTTCCCTAGGCGATAAGACCTTGATATTCACTACCGACTCCCACACGGTAAAACCACTATTTTTCCCAGGAGGGGACATCGGAAGGCTTTCAGTATCGGGAACAATAAACGACTTGGCAATGATGGGGGGAAGACCGCTCGCCATGGCCTGCGCAATGGTGGTGGAAGAAGGATTCCCCATCGCCGATCTTGAAAGAATATTTCGCTCGATGAACATCACCTCACAAGAAGTATGTTGCCCCCTAATCACAGGTGATTTTAAAGTTATGGAAAAGGGATCCTTGGATGGGATGATTATAACTACTACAGGCATAGGTCTGGCTGATGAAGTCATCACCGATCGGGGATTGAAACCGGGAGATAAAATCATTGTTACTGGAAGCATTGGCGACCATGGAATGACAATCATTGCCCATAGAGAGGGGATCGATTTGGCCACGGATTTAGTCTCTGACGTTGCACCTCTATGGGAAACTGTTGAGGCCGCTCTGAAAGTTGGTGGAGTGACTGCAATGAAAGATCCCACGCGAGGTGGCCTAAACGCAGCTTTGAACGAGATGGCAGAAAAGGCAAGAGTGGGCATACTCATTAAAGAAAATGAAATACCAATTTTAGATTCTGTCAGGGCTGCTAGCGAAATGTTAGGTATTGATCCTCTCCAAATCACCAATGAGGGAAAGGCTGTTATCTCAGTGGAACCAGCAAAGTGCGACTTGGTGCTGGAAGCAATTAAAAAAACAAAATATGGTAAAAATGCTAAAATAATAGGTGAAGTGACAGCAGAACACCCAGGAAACGTAATTCTTGTAACGAGCGTGGGGGGCAGAAGACTATTAGAAACACCAATTGGTGACCCGGCTCCAAGAATATGCTAATATACATTAATTGACAAATGGTGACAAAAATAGAAAATTAATATTTTTTGAAAAGTATACATAAGTAGACAATGGACAAATGTAGACACATGAAAAACGTGAGAGTTCAAGTGGCCATCTACCATCTAAAAATTAAAAATTTTATCAAAAAACTTCACTAATCGAGCTTTTTGGCCAAGTTCCTTTAAATTTTATAATGATAAATTTTGAGAACATGATCAAATAAAATTAATTGGATCTTAATAATATAGACAAAACTAGACAGATGTAATTAAATTTATATATTTAGACATAGATTGACAAATGTGGACATATGGAAAAACTGTATACTTTGAAAGAGGCTAGAGAGATTCTCAGGGTGTGTACTAAAACTATCCAGAGGTGGGACAAACAGGGTAAAATAAAGTGTATTCGCACCCCAGGAAATCGGCGACTTATACCAGAAAGCGAGATTTTAAGGATAATTGGAAAATTTACTCCTCTAAGTGAAGAAAAAAGAGAAATAAAAACTTTAAAAACCAAAATTGAACCAAAAAAAGAAATATTGCCTCCTGAATCTGAAAATAAAGCTGAAATGATAAAAATTGAAAAACCAACGAAAACTGAAAATATTCAGCAGCCGACATCGCCAGAGCCAAAAATATCTGTACAGCCGACCAAACTAAAAGAAATGACACGATACGCGATACTAGACGCTCTTGAACCATCTGGGTTGGCTATTCGCGCTGCATTTGGTGACCTTCTATCCGCGGCCATTCTTCTAAAAAAATTTACGATCAAGGATCTCTCTACAAAAGCTCGCTGTCCAGAAGCTGTAGCCAACATGTTTTGCCAGCGCATGAATTCGCTCGGCTATATGACTGAAAAAGATGGGGTTTTTGAAATGCAGATTGAGGTTATCAAATGACAACTTTTGATGAAAAAATCGGGAGAGATCAACGTTTTGAATCCTTTATTCAGCGCTGGGGGCTAAAAAAAGACCCTTTTAGTTTTGAAATGCCATCAATTGACTCTTTTGCGCCAACACAGCAAGAAGACATCAGAAAAATTAAACAATTACTCTTAGAAGGTAAAGTTGGAGTGCTCACAGGGGATCTAGGTATGGGAAAAACCACTCTTTGTGAATTTATTGTGTCCGCTTTAAGGGAGGAAAGCCTGTCAATGACGGATCCCTCCAAGCAAACTATACCTGTTCTCGTCCACGGTGCCGCCTACAAATCGTCGGGAGAAATTATTCGGGCAATACTGCTCGCGCTGGAAATGCCTGTAAATAAGGACGACGCCAGTCTTTTCGACGTTTTAAGGAGGTGGCATCATGATCACCAGGAACGTCTTATCATCATAATTGACGATATCCCGGAAAGCGGCGCAAATGTGCTTGAAATAGGCGAGTTTTTGCGCGTTCTTTCAGATATCCAAAACATATCCATACTGATCAATGGAGAAAAAAACCAGATGCAGCGATTTTTGGATAAAGTTCCATCGCTTAGGGATAGAGTTCAATTGTACGTGGAGCTTAAACCGATGAACAAAGAAACCATAAAAGACCTGCTAAAACTGCGGTTAAAGGCCGCCGGATGCCTGAATTACGACGCTTTAATAACCCCTGACGGATTTGACGCGATTTACAAGTTGAGTAACGGCAATCCTAGGCTGGCCCTCAAGGTTGCTGACAAAGCGCTGCATCTGGCTGCAGCATTAGATGTCCCGATAAATGAAAGAGTGGTGAAAAAGGCAAACAAGGTTTCCTTCTGGAGGCGTCTGTTCGGATAGAGCTGGTAAACTCTCGGCGGCAACTATTTATTTTTGTTTCCTAAAATAGGAAACAAGGAGATGACGCGCTTGGAAGTCGAGAAAACGCCGGATGCAGCAGACTGGCTCCGCAACAACCTCCTAGCAAAAGTTCTATTGGAGCGATCACATTTAGACGAAAAAACCTTGAAAGCGATGTTGCTCTACTATTGGTTAGAAAACCCAACTTTCGAAATTATCGCTAAAAAACTCAAAATAAAAAGATCTGGGGCTTGGAAAAGGTGGAAAAAAGGACAAGAAGCCATAATGCGCTCATTTTACACGATTGAACTGGCGATCTACTCGGGAATTCTGGAAAGGGAGACCGCAGAAATCTTGATTGATGACCTAATCGACTACAATGAACTGGCCAAAGGCGCTGGGAATGTTGAAGAAATCAGAGATAGGATTGAGCGCCGGATGGTTCAATTGGTTAGGAATCTGCGCAGTTAAGGACTACTCCCCCAACCAAATCCCGCAGCATCGAAAGGTATTTATTGCTCCCAAAACGAGGAAAAACTACAAACAAACTAAGGAGGCAAAAGACTATGGCAGAACAAAAGACCGCCGAAAATGTGGTTTTTATCGGAGTGAAACCAGTGATGAACTACGTTTTGGCAGTAATCACACAATTCAACCAGGGCATCAACGAAATTACCCTCAAGGCACGAGGTAAAGCGATTAGCAGAGCTGTCGATGTCGCAGAGATCGTCAGAAACAGATTTCTACCTAACATGGTAGTTCGAAACATTTCAATAGGAACCGAATCCATGCAAGCGGAAGGCGGCACCACAAACGTTTCAACCATAGAGATAGTGCTCGGAAAGGGGCAATAAACTCTTTCCGTGCCTTTTTATTTTTTTACCCAAATCTCCACAGCTAAGCGTGTTTTATTTGAATTAATTTAAAAGGTAAGGAGTCTAATCACTATTGATCAGCTTGCAGACGCCGATTTGCAAAATATGCCTGAAGAGCGGCATCCTCTGTCAAGGCTGCAGTCAGAAACTTAAAGAGGGAAAGATATCAAAATTAGAACTCAACATCTCGCTGGCTCTTTTCGAACTTTCAAAGAAACATAAAGAACTGGATCAACTGGTTTTCAAACGCGCGGTAGATTCAGATGGATTGATCATTCTGGTGGTTGGGGCGGGACAAATACCCCTTCTCATCGGAAGGAGAGGCAGGATAGTTCAAGAACTTGAAAACATCCTGAAAAGTAAGGTTCGGATAGTTGAAGAAGGATCAACGGAGAAAAAACTTATTCAGGACCTTTTAACGCCCGCCGATGTGCTCGGAATTAACATCCTCTATACTAAATCCGGAGATGAATACAGGGTCAGGGTGCCACGACAACACATGCGGCGTTTGCCAAAAAATAAGGAAAAACTTGAAGCAGCTCTGAGCAAGCTAACTAATAAAAACTACACCATAATATTCGAGTAGTGATTTTATGCAGCTCGATGATCTTGGCAACTGGCGGCGCACTCATAAATCCAACGAGATACGCGAGGAACTGGACGGCCAAGAGGTCATCCTGATGGGGAGAGTCGGTGACATCCGTGACCTGGGTGGAATCAAGTTCTTTATCCTGCACGACATCAGCGGCTCAGTCCAAATCACGGCATCAAGAAAAAAAACTGACCCTGAAATACTTTCGAAGCTGAGTGCCCTTACACAGGAGTCCTCGGTCGCCGTTAAGGGAAAAGTCGTTAAAGTTAAACAGGCTCCACGTGGCGTCGAGGTCGTCCCATCCGAAATTAGAATACTCAACTTAGCCTCAGCGCCACTACCTCTGGACCCAAGCGGCAAAGTCAAAGCCAACTTAGATACACGGCTCGATGCTAGGGGGCTCGACCTCCGTAGGCCGGAAGCAATTGCGATATTCAAAATTCGCAATCAGGCACTACAGGCGATCAGAGAATATTTAATATCACGGGAATTCATCGAAATCCAGACTCCAAAAATTGTGGCCACCGCTACTGAAAGCGGTGCTGCTCTTTTCCCCATCTCTTATTTCGAAAGAGAGGCATTTCTGAGCCAGAGCCCCCAGCTTTATAAAGAGGTCCTAACTGGAGCCTTTGAAAGGGTTTTTGAGGTTGGGCCGATTTTCCGGGCTGAGGAACACGACACTCCAAGACACCTGAACGAGGCGACCTCAATAGATATCGAGGCTGCTTACATGACCGCCGACGACGTGATGAAAATACTTGAGGAATTAGTCTGGCGGGCCTTTGACAGCGTGAAGAGGAACTGTGCCGAAGAGCTCAAGGTGCTTAACCATCATTTCGAGACTCCCAAGAGACCCTTCCCTCGCATCACCTACGATAAAGCACTTGCGAAACTAAGCCAAGAGGGAGTTGTGCTAAACTGGGGCGATGATTTACCCACGCCTGCGGAAAAGAAGCTGGCTGAAATTGTCGGGGGCGCCTTTTTCATTGTCGACTGGCCGCTCGCCGTAAAACCTTTTTACACCATGCCGAAAGGTGACAAACTGAGCGACGCCTTTGATCTCATGTATGGAGAATTGGAACTGGCCTCCGGAGGGTCGCGCATTCATTCAGAAGAGATGCTGATAAAACAGATGAAGGAAAAAGGGCTGAACCCGGAGAATTTTGAATCACATCTTTTAAATTATCGCTACGGGTTACCACCCCACGCCGGCTTTGGGCTCGGACTTGACCGATTAACGATGGTCCTGACCGGCGCTGAAAACATTCGCGAAGTCGTGCTGTTTCCGCGGGATAGAAAGAGAATAACACCTTAAACCGGGCTATCTCTCTTTGCACCTCAGAGAACTGTCGAAATTGCCCTGATGCCAAGGCCTATCAGATTCTGCCAGTCATTGGCCCAAAAACAGAAGTTGGTGGCTATCAGAAAGAATTAACAGTTAAAAGAAAATAGTTTCTTGTGAAAATTTATGATATCAGAAGGCGAGCGAATAATTCTGATCGACGAAGAGGGCAGAAAATACTTGGTCCAGGCCAGCCGACAAAAACATCACACGAAATTTGGTGTGGTTGACTTGGCCGAAACAATCGGGAAAGAACCGGGAACCCGGGTAAAGTCCCATCTTGGTAAGGATTTTATAGTGCTCCGCCCTTCAATTGTGGATTTTATGCAAAAGCTACGCCGGGTTCCACAGATCATGCTGCCCAAAGATGCCGGGCAGATAGTCGCCCATACAGGAGTTGGTCCAGGTAGCAAGGTGGTCGACGCTGGTGCTGGCTCTGGGGCTCTATCCATCTTTTTAGGCAACTTGGTGAAGCCAAATGGATGGGTTATAAGCTAC
>JAWCKT010000047.1:3714-6923 GCA_038851515.1 Hadarchaeum sp. (SeqCode) | reverse complement strand
TTCTTCCATGCGATGAATGCGAAAAAGGAGCACGGGGCCAAGACTTGTCAAGCCTGCCGTTCGGATTTTATCAGAAAATCTCTGGAACCACTTTTGAACTCCCTTGATGGCTCGACCCTATTAAAAGCCATGAGAACGGGTTTAAATTATCCGGAGATTTTACAGCCTCTCATCAGACCGTGCTTCCTGACCACACGTCTTAAGATGGAACCACCCGCCGGCGGTGAACTCGTAGACTCATATGAGATCGAAAGCGGTGAGGTGAGAATATATCGCCTCCCTGATCAGCTACAGAACCTGTATTTTTTTATTCCACCCGAGTACCGCTTGACGCATGATCAGGTGAAGCTTCTCCAACATGCCCAGCAGAAGATCGTCGACAATCACCCAGCCCTAGATTGCGATGTAGTGCAGGCCCGTAAGCAGATCGGGCGTCTTGGTGAGAGGCTGATGATCGAGAAGGTGACAAAGGAGAAAATCATGGTCTCAAGGGATGAAATTAAAAATTTGGCCTTGAGCCTATCTAGGTTCACCGCCGGGCTGGGCCTGCTTGAATCTCTGCTTTCAGATCCAAAAATCCAGGACATTTATGTCGACGCCCCAGCGGGAAGAACACCGGTGCACCTGTTGCACCGTGACCATGACGCGTGCCTAACCAATGTCTTTCTCACTCAAGGCGACGTTTGGTCGCTAATCTCTAGGTTCCGTGCTCATAGCGGCCGTCCCTTTTCCGAAGCCGACCCAGTTTTGGACCTTAACTTAGGTGAGGTGAGAATAGCTGCGATCGGGCCACCGCTCAGTCCTAGCGGCATTGCCTTTGCACTTCGCAGGCACAAACCCACTCCGTGGACGTTGCCTCAATTTATCCAGGCAAAGTTTTTGACCCCCTATGCGGCGGGGCTGCTCAGCCTGCTGATAGACTCGCAGGTTTCCTTGCTGATAGCTGGCAGCCGCGGAGCTGGGAAGACCTCGCTGCTGGGCGCACTCATGTTGGAGATCCTTCCCAAGTTCAGGATCATAACTATCGAGGATACCCGGGAACTTATGGTGGATAGGCTCCGCGAGCTCGGCTTCAAGATTCAATCTCTGCAGGTTCAGTCGTCGGTCTTGGGCATACAAAGCGAACTCAGCGCTGAGGAGGCTCTCAGGGCGGCGCTTCGTCTTGGGGAATCGGTCTTGGTTATCGGTGAGGTGAGGGGTGAAGAGGCGCGCGTTCTCTATGAGGCAATGCGGGTCGGCGCTGCCGGCAGTTCGGTGATGGGTACTATTCACGGGGCCACAGCTCGCGATGTTTTTGAGCGGGTTGTCCACGACCTCAAGATAACGCCGAGCTCCTTCAAGGCTACCGAGGCGATAGCGGTGGCGGCCCCCATCAGAATAAGAGGAG
Source organism: Hadarchaeum sp. (SeqCode) (assembly GCA_038851515.1). Lineage (GTDB taxonomy): Archaea > Hadarchaeota > Hadarchaeia > Hadarchaeales > Hadarchaeaceae > Hadarchaeum. The sequence goes on along the minus strand of JAWCKT010000047.1, from coordinate 5,536 downwards.
GGATTGAGAGAGTTAGGCGGCTGGTCCAGATAGTTGAGGTCAGAAAGGACTGGCGTCATGACCCGACGGCCGAGGAAGGATTTGTACCTCTCATGTCTCATGATTACTCCCGAGATTGTTTGAGACCCACCCGGACTCTTCTCAGCGGAAGGTCGGAGCTGATTGCCAGTATCGCGAGAAAGTGGGGTTTGGCGCCGCTTCAGGTCAGGCGCAATCTGGAATTTCGTGCTAGGGTTCAAGAGGATCTGGTAACTGAGGCGGCGATGGGGAGGTCGTACCTGCTTGAGGCCCCTTTTGTCCTTCGGGCCAATTTAGCTTGGCACTCATTCTATGAGGACCAGCTCAAGCACGGGGGCGTGGACTATCGCCAGCTGTACCAAAGATGGCGGGAGTGGTTGAACTCAGCCAAAGAACAAGTGGCGTGAAATCTTGCTGGAGAAAATTCCATTCCGTGTAAACTGGCGTGACAAACAGGAGGAGTCAAAAGCCTTAGGCGAAGCCCCGACCCTTATCGGCTATCTCACCATGGCCATGAAAATAACGCCCAACCTCGAGCGAGCCTGCTTCTTTGCCAGCGAGCAGCTCGGAGGTAGAATGAGTCAAGATTTGAGAAGGAAAATGTCGGAGTATCATATGCGTATATATTCCAGCGCTGATGAGGCGCTGTTGAAGTTCTCGCAACGCTGGGAGAGGGCCTGCCCCGAACTCGGCCGGGCAATCTATCTCATCCGCAGTTCCGTTAGCGAGCTGAGGAAGAACAGCCGGGAGATGACTTTGGATCGATCCCTCCAGCTGGTTCTCCAAGGAGCTAGACGGCGGGTGCGTGAATTTTCTTCAAACATAAGCCTACCCACCTTGTTGATCTACAGCTTGGGTATTCTGCTCCCGCTGGTCTTCGTTGTCATCTTGCCCGTGCTTTCTGTAATTGAGCTGCAGGTGGGTCTGCTACAGATATTCTTTATTTACTGCTTTTTTCTGCCGTTTCTAGTCTACCTACTGAGCAACAATGTCCTTTCCCGGCGACCGGCCACCCATCAAACACCAAATGTTTCGATTGAAGCAAGCCGATTGCAGTCGGCTTTAATGGCTATTGTTGTTTCGATACCTGCGCCGATTATTTGTTTTTGGCTTGATGCGCCCCCTGATCTCAAGGCTTTGGCCTTTCTCTGGGCGATTGTTTTCGGCGTTTCAGCATTTCTATATTTTACTTCCATCCAAGCCTATCGTCACCGTGAGGAGATCTTTCAAATGGAGGAGGAGTTCAGTGATGCCTTGGTGCAGCTAGGCAACCGCATAAGTGAGGAGCGTCCGGCCGAGGAGGCCCTAGGTCACGTGGCAGTCACGATGAGTGGTAGCAAGATCGCCGGTGTCTTCATGACTGCGGCCTCGAACGTTAGACTTGGCGGCATGGGCTTGCGCGCGGCCATTTTTGATGAGACACGTGGGGCACTTAGGCGGGTTAACTCAAACATGATTCGTGGAACGCTGAAGATGCTCGTGGACTTGATTGAGAGGAACACCCGGGCCGCTGGTGAGGCGATTCTTCAGACGGCGCAGCATCTTCGTGAACTGAAAGAGGCCAATGAGGAAATGAAACGATCGATGGCGGAGGTGGTTACTTCAATGCGTTCGGTGGCTATCTTCTTTGCGCCCCTGATTGCCTCGATCGCGGCTAGGCTTCAGGGACTGCTGTCGGAAAAGGTAGCCTCGCTTGAGTTTTTCATTTCAGCTGAGATTTCCCCTCCGGCCTTTTTATTCGTGCTCGGGCTGTACGTAATTATCTTGACCATTATCCTGATCAACTATGTGGTTGGGATAGAAC
>JAWCKT010000047.1:3267-3673 GCA_038851515.1 Hadarchaeum sp. (SeqCode) | reverse complement strand
GGCGGGCAAACGGTTGCTTTCCTACTAGGTTAACTTTTAATTGAAGCGGTGATAACTTCAGAGTGGGCGGTGGTAGTCTAGCTTGGTTAGGACACGAGCTTGCCAAGCTCGCAGCGCGGGTTCGAATCCCGCCCACCGCACCAAAAACTATTTAAATAAGTCTGTTTATTGTTGGGTAATACAAATGTGAGGATGATACCATAGACGGAGAGGTTCTGATTGGCCTCGTAGTGTATGGCGTGATTCTGATTGCCCTAGGTTTATACAGTTATATCAAAGCTAAGAATAGACACACGGAAGAGGAATACTTCTTAGCTTCTCGCGAGTTGGGATTCTGGGCTCTGGTTTGCACGGTTGGAGCCTCATGGACGGGAATTTCAGCGCTGATTTCCTATAATGCCGCCTA
>JAWCKT010000047.1:0-3257 GCA_038851515.1 Hadarchaeum sp. (SeqCode) | reverse complement strand
GTGGATCATGGGATTTCCGACAGTTTTTGCCACCGCCGTCGTTGCAGTTCTGGCCTACAGAATCAGGAAAACAAACGCGATTTCTCAACCCCAGATCTTCGAATGGCGTTACGGCCCGAAGGTCAGGATAATTCTTGCAGTGATCGGCATCTGGTACATGATGACTTGGGCGGCATCAGAGCTTATCGGTGGTGGTGAATCCCTGTCCGTTGCGCTGGGCATGCCATACTTTTTGGGAATATTGGCTATCACATTAATAGTTTATTTCTATACTGTCATTGGTGGCTTCAGGGCAGTTATATACACCGACATATTTCAGTTCATTCTGCTCAATGTCGTGTGCATTGCCCTAAGCCTTATTGCTCTGAGTTCCATCGGCGGATTTGGCGCCATTGCTTTGCTCCCACAAGAACTGGGTGTACCAGGTTATCTGGACTTTTTTGATAACTTTAGGTATAATTTTGCTTACGCCATATCCTTCTCCTTGGCTTGGTTCTTAGAGGCAGACATGTGGCAGAGAATACTGGGCTCTAGAAATCCCAAATTGGCGATGAAGGCGTTCTTGGTTGCGGCGATTCTGTTTATCCCGTTGTACTTCATTTATACTTTGGGTGGTATGGCGGCAGCCAAACTCGTTCCAGGATTGGATGGTGTTGGAGTTTTACCCTCTCTGGCTCAAGCAGTATTTCCACCCATACTGTTTGGCTTTGCTCTTGCAGGAATTTTGGCCACGGTGATGTCTTCTGCGGACACCGCCATAAACTCGGGTGCTTTGTTGTTGACAGAAGATGTCTATCACAGATATATTAACAAGAAAGCCACAACAAAAGGATTGTTCGTGGTGGGGTTGATTGCCACCACCGTTATAACCGTATTGGCCTTCGGCGTCGGAGTTACTCTTCCAGACATGCTGTGGGTGCTGTGGCTGGGAGCCGATATTCTGGCCTGCGGTTGCTTGGCACCATTGATCGGCGGATTTATCTGGAAGCGAGCGAATGAACCCGGAGCCATTGCCGGGATGATCGTCGGAGCTGTGTTCGCGTTCTACAACTATGTCGGTGATCTATTTGGTATTGAAGTGCCTAGACCTTGGCCGGAGTATCCGTTCTATCTGCCCGTTGGTATATTGTTGTCAGCTATCGCATTTGTCTTAGTTTCCTTGGCAACAAAACCACAGCCTGAGAAGTTCAAGGCGTTGAAGCCAAGTGATTAAAAATGACCCGGGCTCCCTGCTATAGCGGGAAGATTCTGGAGGTCAACCTGTCCAGCGGCGATATTGTTAAGCGTCCGTTAGATACAAATGTGGCAAGGAAGCTGGTGGGTGGTAAAGGTCTGGCTGCTTGGTTGCTATATAAAATGGTTAAGCCGGGGACTGATCCCTTTAGCGAACAGAACGTGCTGATTTTTGCTACCGGACCTTTGACAGGTACCATAGCCCCTTCACAGCGAGGCTTGGTCTGTGCCAAGTCCCCGCTGACGGGTACCTTTTCAGACTCCTATTTCGGCGGCCACTTCATTCAAGAACTGAAATATGCTGGTTATGATGCCCTGGTGGTTAAGGGAAAAGCTGAGAAATTGAGCTATCTTTGGATTGATGATGATCATGTTGAGGTAAAGGACGCCACTTCCCTAAAGGGGCAGGATACCACTCAGACCAACGTTTCTATTAAGCGTGAACTGGGGGATTTCCGGGTCAAGGTGGCCTGCATCGGCCCAGCTGGCGAGAAAAGGGTGAAATTTGCCTTAGTCGATTGCGATGTTAAGAGGCAGGCGGGCCGGGGTGGTCTTGGGGCGGTGATGGGTTCAAAGAACCTCAAAGCCGTGGCCATCCGCGGCACGGGATCGGTTGAGGTAGCGAGGCCTCAAGAGTTTTTCGAAAAAGCGAAAAAGTTCCACCGGATTTTAATCGAGAGCGAGGCCGTCCAGGCAGTGTGGAGCCGTTACGGTACGGCGGGGTCGGTCGAGTTCTCCAACATGCAGGGCTTCTTCCCGACTAGGAACTTCCAAGACGGGCACATCGAGAACGGTGAAAGATTGTCGGGTCTTTCGCAGAGCAGGTTGCTCTGGCTGAGAAGAGCGGCTTGTTACTCCTGCCCCATAATCTGCTCAGCCATCTCGATCATCCGCAAAGGCCCCTATAGTGGCACTGTTTTGGACGGCATAGAATATGAAACCACAGGATTGCTGGGAGCTAATTGTGGGCTCACTGACCCAGAGGTGGTCGCCTATGCTAACCATCTCTGCGATGAGCTTGGTCTTGACACCATCACCGCCGGTGGCGTGATCGGTTTCGCCATGGAACTGTTCGAGAGAGGCATCTGGAGACACCCGGAGTTGGAGGCGTTGAGGCTGAGATTTGGCAACGCTGAGGTGGTGCTCGAGCTGATTAGGAAGATAGCCTACCGTGAAGGAGTCGGCGATTTGCTGGCTGAAGGGGTGAAGCAGGTTGCGGAAAAGGTCGGAGGAAATGCTAAGGATTACGCCATACACATCAAGGGATTGGAGACCCCAGCTTGGCCACCGCGAGGTTCTCCAGGGATGGGGCTAGCGCTGGCGACGGCTGACAGAGGCGGTTGCCATGAGAGAGGGTGGCCTGTGGGCTACGAAGTTGAGGGAATTCCTGGGCCTTCTGGGCCGGTAGAGCGTCTGTCTCTCCAAGGTAAGGCTGAGATAGTAAAGTGGGAACAGGATTGGTTTGCCGCGGTCGACACACTAGTGGGCTGCGATTTCAGCCGGACCGGGCTCACGCCGGAGCATTCAGCGCAGCTTCTTTCAGCGGCTACCGGATGGGATATTAACGCGGATGAGTTTCTTAAGATTGGCGAGCGGGTTTGGAACTTGACCCGAATGTTTAATGTCCGCGAGGGCTTCACGCGCAAGGATGATGACCTGCCCAGGCGATTTAAGGAGGAGCCGCTACCTTCCGGGCCAGCGAAGGGGCACATGGTCAGTTCCAGCGATCTGAACCGGATGCTTGACGATTATTACAGTCTTAGAAAATGGGACTCAAATGGAGTGCCGACCAAGGAAAAGCTGGCGGAGCTGGGTCTCCAGGAGTTACTGTGAGGTAGATCCGATGTCAATCAAGCTTGAAATTCACCCGGAAAAATGCGTTGGCTGCAGGTCATGTGAGCTGGCTTGTTCCTTTAAAAAGACTGGTGTGTTTAGCCCGAGTCAGTCGCGGATATCGGTAACTGTCAGCAACCCACGGACAATAATGTATCCCGTGGCTTGCATCCAATGCGCCGAACAATCAT
>JAWCKT010000046.1:5759-7709 GCA_038851515.1 Hadarchaeum sp. (SeqCode) | reverse complement strand
AACTTGATGTTATCGCCTCAAAATTGCTGGATGAGCTGCAGGTCTTAACAGAGGCAGCCGATTTCATTCGAGGAGAGTTCGGTTTGAGCCAGGTTCAAGTGTTCGGAGCAGATGATGAAGCTCGCTATGATCCCCAGAATCGGGCCAAGATGTCCTTGCCGCTGAGGCCGGCCATCTATCTAGAGTGAGAGTCTCATGCTTAGAGAGAAGAGGGCCGTTAGAGACCTGCTTTACCTGCTGAATCAGGGCTACCCCCGAGAATCGGCGGTAAACTTCGTTTCCAACCACTACCGGTTACCTCTAGCAGAAAGGCACTTGTTGGCCAGATGTGTTTTTTCGGAGTTGGAAGTCAATGAACACCGTAAGAAAGCGGTTGGCATTAGCGGCGTCAGGGGCAAGAGATTGGGGATAGATGGTTACAATGTGTTGATAACGATTGAGAGTCTGCTGATGGGTAAACGGGTAGTCCTTTGCAACGACGGTTTTATTCGGGACCTCAGGGCTATCTTCGGCAAATACCGGGCCGGCCCAGCCACCCCTCGCGCCATCGCGGAATTGGTTGGAGTGGTAGCGAGGGCAGAACCTAAGGAGGCGGTCGTGTTCTTCGATAAACAGGTCAGCCACAGCGGGGAGCTGGCAGCGGAGATCAGGGACAGGATCAAAAAAGCCGGTTTGTTTGGCGATGCCGTTGCTGAGGGTGGAGTTGATATTAAGCTCAAGGGATTTGACGTTGTCGCAAGCAGTGATCGCGCCGTAATCGAGCGGGCTAAAAAGGTGTGGGATATTCCTCAAGAACTAATTTGGTTGAAGAGAAGGCACATTCTGGATGTTAAAAAACTTATTAATTCATCAAGCAATTAGGAAACGGAGGTGAAAATAAATGCCCAAATTGTTTGATATTAAGGAGCTTTCTGATTCTTACGTCAAGCTGGTGAAAAGCACGAAGGAACTTGATGTGGAGGTTGAAGTCAGCCTAGAAAAGAAAAAAACTGGGATAGCTACCGGCCTTGCTTTTCTGGATCATATGCTGGAGACCATTGCTTGGGGAGCCTGCATGAGCATCGGTGTTTCAGTAAACGTGAAAAGAAAGCTCACAGCCACGATAACCGAGGATGTGGGAATCACCCTCGGAGCGGCGCTGTCGCAACTATTTGAACTTAAATCGAAAGCAGGAATCGACGGAGCTGGAGCGGGTCTTTTTGCGCTTGATGATGCCTTAGCCAGAGCGATGGTCAGCGTTGAGGGAAGGAGAAATATCTTTGTGGGGCTAGATGCCGAAGGGGCAAAGTCAGAGCGTGTTGAGGATTTATACACCAGCGATTGTGTCGCGTTTCTTGAGGGACTTTCTCAAGGATTAAAAGCAACCATCCACCTCGATATCTTGAAAGGACAGGAACCGCACCACTGCTGGGAAGCCGCTTCACGTGCCCTAGGTGAGGCCATCAGGGGCGTGTTTAAGAAGAATCCATGGCGTCCAGCCAGTGATAACCCGTATTATGCTGAGGAAGGACTGGCCCTTCTGTGAAGACCGATTTGGACCGCAACCTTAACTGATAAAACACGTTCAGGTGAAGAAGAGCAAGTTTTCAGGATTAAAAACATTGCCGGGAAATTCATTATTTCAAAGGCGGATGTGGGTTTCCAAGGCAAATCGGATGGTAGGGGTTTCTCGGCTGTGACCTGGCCGAAGCTAATTTCAGTAACTGAAGTTTTGCTGATCAACTCAAAACCCGGCTTGGCGTTTGAAAATAGCTGATGTTGTGCCACCATTACTTCAGCGGATGCCAGCAGGCCACGAGATGCTCTTTTTTTGCCTCAGCCAAGCGGGGTTGCTCCCTCCGGCATTTTTCGTCGGCATAAGGGCAGCGGGGATGGAAGGTGCAGCCGGTCGGCGGATTGGCCGGACTGGGCACTTCTCCGCTGAGGATTATTTTCTTCTTCTTGACCGTT
>JAWCKT010000046.1:0-5749 GCA_038851515.1 Hadarchaeum sp. (SeqCode) | reverse complement strand
AAGCAGGGCCCGGGAGTAGGGATGCATCGGATGTTTGAAAAATAGTTCTGTTTTAGCCAGCTCCACGATCTTACCTAGGTACATCACCGCTATTCTGTTGCAGACGCACTGAGCAACGCTGAGGTCGTGGGTGATGTAGAGATAGGTCAGTTTGAGTTCACGCTGCAGCTCTTGTAGAAGTTTGAGGATCTGCGCCTGAACGGAGACGTCGAGAGCGGAAGTAGGCTCATCGAGCACGACGAATTCTGGGTTGGTTGCCAGGGCCCTGGCGATGGCGATGCGCTGTCGCTGACCGCCGCTGAACTCATGGGGATATCTGCGGAGGTGGTCCTTGGTTAATCCCACCTTGTAAAGCAGCTCGAGCACTCTCTCCTCCAGTTCGCGCCCTCGAGCCAGCTTATGGATGACAAGCGGTTCTCCGACGATGTCCTTGACGAGCATTCGAGGGTTGAGTGAGGTGGTCGGATCTTGGTAAACAATCTGCAACTTTCTCCTCATCTGCATGAGCCTTTTCCCGCTGAAGCAGGCGAAGTCGTACTCCCGCAGCAGTCTCGACAGTTCCGGCGATTTTTTTCCATTATTTTCTAGCCTTTCTATCTTGAGCTTGATTTCTTCTGGGACATCAAAGTAGATGTGGCCTGAAGTTGGATTGTGAAGACGAAGCACGGTCTTACCGAAGGTGGTCTTCCCGCAGCCTGATTCCCCCACCAGCCCGAAGAACTCGCCACGGTAGATCTTGAGGTCAACACCGTCAACGGCTTTAACGTCGCCCTTCTTCCTTCTCAGTATCCCGCCCAGTATTGGGTAGTATTTTTTCAAACCGCGTGTTTCAAGCATTACTTCCATCTAATCACCCTTGTAGAGGTGGCAGGCCACAAAGTGGTTCTTCCTGACCTCAACAGCCTTCGGCGTTTCCTTGGAGCAGATTTCCATGGCCCTAGGGCACCGGGGATGGAACCTGCAGCCCGGTGGTGGATTGACTAGGTTAGGTACCGTGCCCTTGATGGAGATGAACCCTCTGCCCGGGCGCGGGATGGCTTGGAACAGGGCCCGAGTGTAGGGATGCATCTGCCTCTTGAATAGCTCCTTTACCTCGGCGATTTCGCAGACCTGTCCGGCATACATCACGGCAACACGGTCGCAGATCTCCGCCACCACTCCGAGGTTGTGGGTAATGTAGAGTACCGAGGAGCCGAATTCCTCCTTCAGCGCTCGAATCAGGTCTAGGATCTGCGCCTGCACGGTGACGTCCAAGGAAGTGGTCGGCTCGTCAGCGATGAGCAATTTTGGATGGCAGGCGAGGGCCATGGCGATGACGGCTCGCTGTTGCATGCCGCCGCTCAGCTCATGGGGGTAGAGGTCAAAGACGCCCTCAGGGTTGGCTATTCTCATCTCCTTTAACAAACCAACCACCTCCTTTCTCAACACGGAATCCAACCGGCGCCGGTATCTCTTGAGAAAAGGTATTTTTGAGGCAATTCTGACCTTCAAGGATTTCTGATTTTTCAACATGCTGCGGTAGATTCCGGCGTAAGTGCGGTAAACCCAGGCCTTGAATCCTGAGCCTTTCCTTTCGGCGGCTGCAATGTCCTTTTCAAGTTCTTCGAGTGCCATCTTGATGAAAGTCTCCGCCCGGTGCCTGAGCAGCGCCTCCGAGACTTGGTCGCCAATGGTGTACAGTGGGTTGAGAGCAGCGCTCGGCTCCTGCATGATCATAGAAATTTTGTGCCCGCGGATGTCCTGCAGCTTTTCCTTGGGCAGATTCAGGACGTTGGTCAAGCCGCCGTTGCTATTCAGTAGTATCTCGCCTTTCTCGATTTTTCCGGGCGGCGGTGGTAGTGCGATGATGGAAAAGGCGGTGACACTTTTCCCGCAACCAGTTTCACCAACCAGCCCCAGTGTTTCCCCTTCTTTGATGTCCAAGTTGATGCCGCTGAGGGCCTTGACAATCCCCTCGTAGGTGTAGAACTTCACCACCAGGTCCCTGACTTGAACCAACAGATCGGATTTCTTTGCCATTTACTTCCTCCTCAGCTTTGGATCCAAGATGTCCCGGACGGCGTCTCCAAGTAGGCTCCATCCGAGCACAAAGAAAAAGATGAATAGACCGGGGATCAGGACGGTGTACCAGTATAGGAATGGTTGCCCCGGTGGCCCCACGATCCAGTTTCTGGAGAAGCTGATCATCTGCCCCCAGTCCGCGTATCCCAGCGGTGCACCCAGCCCGATGAAGCTGAGTCCGGCGGCGGTGAGCACGACCGCCCCGAGGTCTAAGGATGCCATCACCAAGACTGAGAACAGCGTGTTAGGGAGCACATGTCTGGTGATGATTCGAATGTTTGAGGCACCCATTGCCCGAGCCGCCTCAACGTAAGTCTCCTGCTTCGCCTGCAGCACCTCACCTCTGACCAGCCTGGCGTAGACAGGCCACCACACCAGAATCAGCGCCTTCATCACGCTGTCGAGGCCGGGACCCATTGCGGTCACGAAGGCCATCGCTAGAATCAGGGCCGGGACGGCAAAGAAGATGTCCGTAACTCTCATGATTATTTCATCGATTATCCCGCCGAAATATCCCGCTAGGGCCCCCAGCACTATACCTACCAGCATTGAGGCACCTACCACCAATAATCCGACGGTGAAAGCGGTTCTAGTGCCCCAGATGACGCCGTAGTAGATGTCGAACTGCCCCTCGGTGGTTCCGAATGGGTGGGCTTCGCTCGGTGGCTTTGGGGTCTGGGAAAAGCCGTCGCGGGGGATGTTGTAAGGGCGGTTGGGATCGGCGGGGGGTGCGAGCATCGGAGCGAGCACCGCGATGATGGCGAAGAAGACGATGATGGAAATTCCGGCCATCGAAAGCGGGCTTTTCCTTATCCTTCTGAGCGAGAACCTTAGCTCCCTAACCTGGGGCCCCATGTTGGCCTTGAAATTTCCCCACCGGCCCAACTTCTCTTTTGTCTCTCGGGCCCCACCATCCGAGATTTTTCCAGCCCCAATCCTGTGGATAAAAAGGGCCGGCACCGATAGAACTGCAGAAAAAATAATGGCGAAAAGCAATAATTCTAGGATCATATCATCACCCCAGCCTGATCCTCGGGTCAATCTTGGCGTAGAGCATGTCCACGATTAGGTTGGTTATCACGATCACAGTGCCGATGAAAAGCACGAATCCAAGAACCGCAGGTATGTCAAGCTGGACCGCGGCGTTAACTGACCACCAGCCCAGCCCCTTGTAGTTAAAGACAGTTTCGGTTAGTACGGCTCCGGCCATCAGTGAAGCCACCAGATATCCCGAAACGGTCACCGCCGGAATTAAAGCGTTTCTCTTTGCATGCTTGTTAATCACCGTCTTTTCGTCAAGGCCTTTGGCTCGGGCCATCGTGATGTAGTCCTTGTTCAGCGTCTCCAGCATACTCGAGCGCATGATCCTCATGATGAAGGCCAAGTTGATGATGGTAAGCGTGGCAACGGGGAGGATTAGATGTCTTAAGGCGTCGAGGACCACATCAAGGCGGAGGTTCAAAATTCCATCGATGGTGTTAATTGAGGTGTATTTGACAAAGGACGTTGAGTTCACCACCATCTCAGCATCGAGACCCAGCCTACCTGGGGGGAATAAACCGGTGAGGAATCCGTAAAATATCATCAGCAGCATCAATCCCAACCAGAATGCCGGCAGGGAATATCCGGCGATGGCCAATCCTCGGGTCATGTGATCCACGGGCTTGTCCCGGTTGATGGCGGAGGTTACTCCTAGCTTTATTCCGATGTAGATGGTCAATGGCACGGTGAATATCATCAGCTCAAGCGTGGCAGGTAGAAATCTCATCAGGGCTTCAGCTACAGGCATGTTGACCGACTTGGACCAGCCCAAGTTGCCGTTGAGGACTTCGCTTATCCAGTAGAAAAATTGTACATAGGCCGGCTCGTTCAGGTGGTATTTTTCGATTATCTGGTCTATTTCCCTGAATTGCTGAGGGTTCCTCACGTAAAGCGCTGCCCTCTGCGTCGGGCTGAAAAATTGTAGCACGACAAAAATGATGATAACGACGCCTAGTATCACCGGTATTAGGAGCAGCAGTCTCCTGGCGATATATGTCCTAAGTTCCAATTTTCTCCCTTTTTAAAAAGTGTAGTGCATATATAAGCCTGTTTACCTATCCCCTAGGAGTTCATTTTTATGCTGCTTTCAATTGTTCAAAAAATAAAAAAGGGGAAAGGTTGGTTTAACCCTTCCCGATCTCAGTAACCTTTCCAAAGCAGGTAGGGGTCACAAAGTGCCGGTTCGCCGGGCCATATCGGGTTGTAGATCCAACCCTGCACCCAATCTCTCTCGAAGTGGCGCCCAAGTGCTTGGTCAATCGGGACGCTCGGGACATCCTCGTGGTAGATTCGCTGCAACTCATAGTAAATTTCCTGTCTTTTTGCGGGATCAATTTCGCTTATTCCCTGCTGGATGAGTTCATCCACGGTGGGATTCGAGTAGCCCTGCCAAGCCGAGAAGGCGCCCGCGCTGTGCATGAACGGATGAACGAAGTTGTGCGGGTCCGGATAGTCAGCCATCCAGCCTATTATGTACAGGGTAAGTTTGCTGCGGACCATTTCACCGAGATAAGTGCCCCAGTCCCTTGCCGCCACCTCAATGGAGAACTTCGGGTTGAGGCTCTCAATGTTGTTCTTGAGAATTTCTGCGGCAATCCTTCTGGGCTCGTTGCCGGTGTTGTACAGTATTGTCATCTTGAATCCCTTCTCCCAGACCTCACCACCGAAGGCGTTCTTGAAGTGTTCCTCAGCCTTGGCTAGGTCAAAGTAGTATTTCTCCTGATCCGGGTTGTGGTAGGGTAGCCCTTCTATCACCGGAGAGGCTGGCTGGATTGCCTCACCTAGGTAAACGTCGCGCAGGAAGGATTCGTAGTCAAAGGAGTATGCAAAGGCGAGCCGGACATCTTTATCGGAGAAGAAGTCGGGCGGGATGCCGTTTCCGTCGAGCTGTCCGCTACCTATCCACTCGCTGGTGGGGTCAATGTTCATGGTGAAGAACATGGCGTCGACAATCAATGTTGGGAGATCCTTTGTGACTCGAATGTTTTCAACACCCTCCAGCTCCGCAATGTTTGGTCGGGGCACATCGACGATATCAGCGTCACCGGCCAAGAGCATCAGCTTTCTGGTGGTCCACTCCGGTACTACTTGGATAACCACGTTCTTGAGCTTTGCTGGTCCTCCCCAGTAGTCATCATTTCTCACCAGCACGGTTTGAACCCCGTGCTCCCAGCGGTCGAGCTTGAAAGGACCGGTTCCGTTCATTATTTCCTGCAACGGTGGGGTTTCTGGGTTGTAGTAGTCCTCCCAGGTCTCCGCTGTTCCCGGCCAGTCGCCGTGCTCGATGCACCATTCCTTGTCAACAATCGAGGACCAAGATTGCGCCAGTATGGCCATGAACGGCGGGTATGGTTGCGCCAAGTGGAAGACCACATAGTCTCCCTCGACTTCCACCGCTTGGTCAATCTGCTCAAAGGTCAGGGGCTCATAGGCAGCCTCGATTCCGATCAGTGGTTCCAGAAGCATCCAGACCGGACCGCCGTCTCGGTTCTGCACCATCGCCCTCTCAAATGAGTACTCGACGTCTTCCGGGGTCAGGTCGTTTCCGTTGTGGAACTTGACACCGCTTCTGATCTTGAACCGGTAGGTCAAACCGTCCGCGGAGATTCCACCGTTGGCGACGGTTGGCACTTCGGTGGCCAGCTTG
>JAWCKT010000045.1:3537-8001 GCA_038851515.1 Hadarchaeum sp. (SeqCode) | reverse complement strand
GGGCCAAAAAGCGGGCTCGGGCCGTCCCGGCCGTTGCAGAATCAACGCAGAGCCTCTACAATAGAGGGCGAGGCCGGCATAGCTCAGAGGGAGAGCAGCTGATTCGTAATCAGCAGGTCGGGGGTTCGAATCCCCCTGCCGGCTCCAGTAATTTCAAGAGGTTAGCATAATCGAAGGGCGCATGAAAATTTTTGGGTAGCAAATGGGGTAGCAATTTTAAAGCCCCTCAAGGCCCGGGGCTTAGGAGGGGAAGTTCATCCTCGGAGCCCAGCTTCGGGAGCGCTGTCGCCCATGGCTCTCACAGTGACTTACACCCTCAGCGGCCTGACCCTGATTTGACGCCTGGCTCCTCATTTCCCTTGCCTCTCTCCCCATTGGCCTCCTGCCGTTGCCCTTTACAGAGCAATCGGCCCTTTCCTAACTACCTGAGCCTCCCGGTCCTGCCCCTTGCTCCCAAGCTTTACACACTGAATATGATCACCAGAATCAAACACCCCCCGTTCCCCCATTCCTCTCCCAAAGCCGGGTCCTTCACCTTCTTTACTGCCAGGCTTATTGGAAATTTTTAACCATAAATTTAAAAACCGGGGACGGGACTCCTGCCCCCCCCACCTTAATATGATGTGCGGGCAAATTTTTTAATATTGAGCCTCTTTTGAAAGGCTCAAACCCCCTTGCCCAATGTTGGAGACTATGGTGGTCCCAATCAGGCTAATACTTATATCGGAACAGTTAACTTTCTCTTGGTTTTCGGCAATGATCCCCAATAGGCCGAAATGGCAGGAAATTTCACCTTGAATCTTTGTTTTTAGTCTTTTCCCTGGCCTTTCGGCTTTATTTGAGTGTCTCTTTCTACCTCAGGTGGCTAAGGCCAGCCGGGGCGGCCACTTGATTCCGAGAATGATTATCGCCAGGCACTTGAGGTTTAATACCCCTATCACCATGACCCCCCAAATTTACATCTCCAATCCCCATCAATAAGCTCTTGCCATTGTCTTAGGCAAATCTAAGCTCGACCCTGAGGCGTTTCCGTCGTGACCGCGTGGTCGTCCCGACCGAAGGCGGATAAGCCCGGATGCCACCCCAGTCAGGCTAGGGGGGCATGGTTGATTTGGCTATCGTAGGAGCAGACCGCCACCACCTTTTTTGCCCTTATATTACTAATGGACCAGAGGAATGGACTAAAAAATCATCAAGTTCTTTAAATGACATAATTTTTCTACCAAAGAGTAAAGCAAGCGCAGACAAACCTAGCGTAGCCACCTGGGGATAGTTCCGCTCTATTCCTTGTTCAACAAGTAAAAAGCATTTTCCAAATTCTTGTCTTCGAAATCGAAGGTCATTTTCCAATCTGTGTTCAAATTCTTCCCGTTGCCTTGCCATTACACGACAAGCCTCTTTAGCCATTGCAACATTTCTTAATGATTCTTTTTCAGCTAACCGTGCATATTTCATTATTGTAATGCATGACTGGTAAATATTGGCAGCAATTAAATATCCACCCAGGCTACCAATAACAGCACCAAAAGAAGGAAAGAATAATGCGCCGACAACTCCGGCATATATTCCAGAAATAGTTGAAATACCGGTTTGACCAATTTGTTCCATAGCTTGTTCTGCTGTTATCTCTCCTCGAGATAACAATAAAACTATCCTGCCGGTATTAATAAGTCCTGCTGCCAGACCAGTTGCGATGTTGGATTTCGCCAATGTATCCAAGCCGATGGCATGGCCTGCATTGCGAAGAATTGAACCAAAACTTCCTGTTAAGGCGCTTCTAACACTAGATTTTCCTGCGCCTATCAAAGAATTTTTTGCCGCTTGCTCCAAATTGATATTCCCCTGTAAAGCAGCAATGCTGTTCTTGATAACTTCAACAGCTCCGCCGATGATAAATCCAGCCTCCGCTGCGTGCATGCTTATATCAAAGGCCTCCTCTGGCAGACTGGTCACCCCTTGCTTTTCAATATATTGGTCGGGATTCTCTGCAGCAAACCTCAGCTCATAGTAGGAAGTTCCACCTGAACCAATATTTCCTGCATGAAGTTCTCCGGTTACATGATGGCTCGTGTCGCAAAAACCATCATCATGAGAGTGATCGGGGTGGGCATAATTATCGGCCAGGAGGCGCACACTATCTACTTGGTCTTCTGGTACAAGCTTGTCCATGCCATGATACTTGGGGTCGCTTAGAGATTGAACCAAAGTCTCTGGATTATTACTGGATTTTGTCTGTATCTGTTTAACCACTTCATATCCATTAGTGATAACAATATCTGCGGGAGCATGGGGTACTCCTTCTGCTGCGGTGACATGTGCGCGCAATGGTGAACCTTTAGCTGCTGCGCAGCTGTTAAATTTGGCAGCTTCGATATATTCAAATAAATTACCATGTTTAAATTCAGGAGAAACATTTTTAAGTCGGTCAACTGCTTCTTGAAGTAAATCAATGCCATCCCTTAGGGCATCGCGTTCTGCATCGGTTGGGGCAAAAATATTTGCCCCATATTGCCCAGACCCGAAAATAAGACAATCGTCCAAAATCTTCTTTTTGGTGTCTTCCTTTCCCATGGCCTTATCCTTAAAATTTATTTTTCACCGATTCCAGCAGCTTATATCCCTCTTCTAAGACCGGGAGATAATCCTGACTAAGAGAACCATCCGGTTTGAGGATTGGGGTCTCTAGCAGCAGTTTCATTACTTGGGCAAATTGCACGTTCAAATGTACCAATTGTCTTTGTGGTTCTTTAAATTGATTATAGTCTGTCCCAAAGCCTATTCCAAATTCCAATTTGTCTAGGGCCTTAGTCATAAGGCTGTCTGTTTTATTAATGAGGTCTTGAAATTCAAGCGCTACCTTTCTGATACTCTGCAAAATTGTTTTAGCTGAATTCATCTTTTCCACTTCTTTCTCAGCTTGAGCCATGGTGCTTTGGGCATTTACATAATTTGTTCTGGCCTTTGCATTCCAAAGCATCCCTCCTACCAGTAAGGCTGGTGCGAGACAAATGCCGCCTAAGACCACCATGCCGCCTGCCATACCCAAACCTCCTGCAGCAAGAGAACCTCCCCCGAACCAAGCCAAGGTAGCATTGGTAGCGGCGGCTCCGCTGAGAGCACTTATTGCTGTGCCTGTAGAAGCCGAAGCCAACATCATGGCTCCGCCATAACTGGCCACACCTGCTAAGGCACCCGCTCCAGTTGAAACCAACCCTCCTGTCATTATCTCTGCAGCCTTCAAGGACAAATCTCTCATTTCTAACAGTTCACTAGGAGTAATATCTAACGACCCCAACTTATTCTCAATTGGTCCTCCCATTACCTCAACATTTCGAATCTGACTAAAAATATTTATAAATCTCCCTATCTGCCTAGCCCATATTTCTAATTTTATCTTACCTAATTGCACCAAAACGCTGTTAGTATCTTCTTTGGCTTTATTCATTTCCTCCTTCGCCTGTTCAAAAATAGCCTGGGCCTTTTTGAATATTTCGTCAGCTTCAGAGTTAGTTGTGTAGGCATTGTAAACCTTTTTTAATCCAGCAATCCCCGCCGCAGCTGCTCCCAAGCCGAGAAGAATGATTGGCAAAGGCATACAACAAATCCTCCTTATTCTGTAATTAATTAACAGCTATAAACTTCATGAAAATATCGTGGTAAGTAAAAGTTCTAAAACATAATAGCTCAAATCTGACCTCAGTTGTTAACCACAAAGTTGATCTTTCCGTTTAAAAGGAGCACCCAGATGGCGATGACGACGACCAATTCGTGGATAGGAATGCGCCGGACCCGGGTTCACCCTTAGTCCACAAGAACCCGAAAACCGGGTATTACTGCGGTAAATGCTACATGCTTCAGGGTGCTGACTCCGTGTGCATCGTCCAGACCACGGCCACGCTGCGACGTGTGACGGGGCGGTATTGCCCGCCTCGGCCCAATCATATGCCAAGGAGTTGACCGGAGTCAAAGCATTTGACAGAAAAGTTAACTGGGCCCACCTAGTGGCCCTGGGGGCGGTCGCTGGTCTCCATCCCCGCTTGCCCCAACCTGGCCGCCTCCGCAAGCACTGACAGAAACGCGCTATCCCGCATTTTTCACGAAAAGTACTTTAAAAGCAAAAGGTATCTGCTTACATGCCGTTGCGCCTAAACAATCAGCTTCTCAGGCGAGATACAATGCGAGAACAGAGTGCCATAATCAGCTCAAATTTGGAAGCCTTTTTGTCAAGCAAGTCGTCGCCTATTGCAGGACGGCCGCATCACATCCGATGCTAACGGTCTGCTGCTCCGGGAGCTGGATCAGTAGTTTGCCCTCACGAAAAAGTTGTATACCGCCCTCATGATCCCCGGTAATTTAACCAGGTGGAAAGCGGCCTCCTTACCCTCGTGCGCCAACGCTTGTTCGCCATTGCCCTGGGCTACGAAGACGGGAACGCTGCCGGCACCATATTCCAGGACTCTGCCA
>JAWCKT010000045.1:0-3527 GCA_038851515.1 Hadarchaeum sp. (SeqCode) | reverse complement strand
TGGCCGAACCCCGGAGAGTGGCACAGACCTAGCCTCCTAGCCGACACTGTCCTGGTTCTATAACAGGACCCCACAAGGACCTGCGCCGCTTCTCTGAGGGAGAGATAGGTTTGTACCCCAAGACCTATCCCGTTCTCCAAAAGTTCATCATTCTCGATAGTTACACCTCCCCGACGATCCCACCCATGGCAGCAGAAACTTTGCTTTTCCTACATTTAATCTTGGGGGGACATATACTCCCCGTTCCTGGTCTTCGACTGCCGCGATGCAGGATTGCTTCCCACTGGCCGCAATGATGCTGCGCCTTAGTAACTTTCACGTTTTCAAAGGGGCCCTGGCAGTACTCACACGGTTGCTAAAGAAGCTTAGGCAGACCTATTCCGAGACATTGATCCTCTCGTTTTTGCCGTGCTCGCATTCTTGACGTATGTGGAGGAGCAGCCGAATATCCACTTCATCATCGGCTTCATTACCAACCCCGGAGTGTTAAGTAAAACCCATCCAGTTTTCAGAAAAGGCTCAGAAGCAATACCCGGAGACGGGAGAAGGAATGAGTGGGCATGGTGCAATGAACAGTCTCATTTGACCATGATAATAATTAATTGAGGGTATTGATTGCTTTTCTGTTCCAATTTAGCAAAGGTGTGTCCAATCGTTTATGAAGACCCTTCAACAAAATTATATCATCACTATTATTTTGAAATTGATGCCTCAGTTCTTTTAATGTTCTTTTTCCCAACCGATAATTATAATAAGTAATATAATTTTTCAATAAATTAATCCATTTCTCTCCAATAGTTGACCGATTTTGAAAGCTATTTTGCAATCTTTCAATGCAAATTTGCTTGGTTTCCCAGCGTAATCGTTCAATATTTATTATAGTCTCAAAAATCTCAGGTTCCTCCAAAAGAAGCTGGAGTGAGAGAGTCTTAATCCATGGCTTCTGCTGAGCAATATCCTGTAAAAGTGTTAGGATGAGACTCAGACGCTGATGGAGCTGCTGATATTGTTGGCGTCTTTGTTCAATAAGGGTTCGATAATTTTCCAATTGTTGATAGAATTCCTCCGGGGTTCTATTTTTTTGGTAAGGGCCGAGTGCGGCAAAGGTCGTCTTAATGGCCTGATGCAGGCGCAATAATTGCGGTGTATAGGGGCGAGCGACTTCCTGAATTGCCTGCTCCACCAGGCCCACCTCCTCCGGCTGAGGTATTCCGGCCTGATGAGCCGCCAGGAGGGCAATTTCCAGGAGATCGATTAAACTGCGCCTGCTTATCTCCAATTGCCTCTCCCACTCCTGCCATCGTTGGAGATCTCCCTTCAGCGTGCCTTCAGGTAGAAGAGAGGTGTATTGGGGGGGTCGCCTGATCCACCCGATGAGACGTTGAAGGATTGAAAAAAATAACACAGGAAGAGGCCTTTTTTCGCCCTCAATTTAATATGATGGTAAAAACTGGGTTCGCAGTTTTTCCGTATCTACTTTGATCACCAGACTGACCGTGCGGAATTGCCGGTAATATTCCTCCGTGTCCACATGGGGGGGTGCCTTCTCCCCCCTTACCCCCAGGCCCGTGACTCGCAAATAGCTCCCTAAACCGGGAGCGGCTTTTTCCAATATATCAGCCACCGTAGCCGAACGTAGGGCGGAAAGTTCAATATTGTTCTGCGGCGGGATTTTCTGGTGTAAGGGACGGGGATCAGCCGTGCCATTGATCAGCAGGTAGAAAGGCTTCTCATTGATCAGCCGCAACAGGATCGGAGCCAAATGACCAAGGCGCTGATGGTCAGAGGGATGCAATTTGTATTCGGCGGTATTAAAAAAGATAGCAGGACTGGTAGTAATTGAAATTTCAATGGAATCTTCATTAATATCTAACTTATAATCATCGGGGAAATTTTTTTTAGCAATCTCAAACAATTCCTTCAGCTCTTTCAGCCCTCTCCCTTTGATCATTTCATTAATTTCGACGAGGTTGTTTTTTAATCTGCCGATCTCCAATTGCAAAACGTTATTTTCCTCTTCTAATTCTTTGATTTTTTCATCTGGTTGATGAGCAATCCCCAGGAGCAAAACAAAAACCAGGGTGAAGGCAAATACGTCCACCAAACCTGGCCAAGCCGGATTTTCCTCCTCACCCCTTTTGAAGCCGTACATCCTTACTTCTTCCCCCAAGTCAACCAGTATTCCGGTTTCTTCTCGGTCGCGGTCAGCTCATGGTGAATCTTTTCCATGTGAGATTGGATAGTCTTTATAGACTCGACCATCTCCCGCAAGTAACCATCTTCATTTCCAGATGTAATGGTTTTGAGAGATTGCCCGATATTTTCATTCACTCGGACGAATAAATTTTCAATGCTGACAGGCAGCAAGGCAATTAATTTTTCCAATTGGCGAACTTGATTACGTTGCTCTTCTAAAATAGATTCGATTTTTTCTAATAACGCTTTGCTCTGATTATTACCATACTGCAAGACCACATCCAGGGTGCGGGATATTTCTCCAGATATTTTTGTCGGGATTTCCTGGACTTTGCCTCCAAGAGCCGCAGAAAAGCCATCAAACCCGGTTCTTAATTGGGAGATAATCTCGTTGAGGTCTTTTATTTGAGTATTGATATCCAATTCGCGTTGATGGAGGGGCTGAAAGCCGGTGATGAAGGCTTGGCGGATTTCTGCCACCAGTCCGTCAAAAATCTTTTTCAAACCGACATTCATCTCACTGAGGCGGCTAACGGATTCCGCTAAGGGAGTAATAATAGGCTGAAAAATTTCTTGCCAGACGACCTTGGTACTGTCTGCCACCTCTTTGGCAACGCTGGCCGGAAGGCTGTCCACCGAGACCTTCAGGCCCTTTTGGACTTCCTGCATATTCCCCAGGTGAGCGTTGAGTTCCTTAAAAGTGGGCGCCATCGCCTGCTGCCAGGTCTGTTTAATCCCCTGAGCCAGCGCGCTAACTAGTTCTTCCCGGATGCCCTGAAAGTGTTCCCGCACCGCCGGTGGCAGCCCCGAGACTGCGGTCCCCAGCGCCCGGGTGGCGTGGGCCAACGATTGGGTCTTGCCCTCCAAATCCGCCTGGCGCAGGGTGAGGATGGCTTGTCTCAGTTCTTCGGTGCGGTCGCGCCAGGCCTCGAGCAGGGGCAAAGATTCCAATAAAGGTTTGGCCAGATCCTGAAAGCGTTCATCTAATCGCTGGCTAAGCAATTCGATTTTTTCATCCTGCGTCTTGAGCAAAGGAATAATCCCCTCCACTTCGGTTCTCTGGGCGGCCAGCATACCCTGGATCATCTCCCGCAGGGCCTCCCCCAGACTCCGCATCTCCCGCACCAGTCTCTCCGAATGCTGCTGGTGCCGGAAATAGATGTCTTCCCCCCACTGACTAAATTTTCTCCCCACTTCTTCCAAGGCTGCCACCAGCTGTGGGTCCACTCCTTCGGGGACTTCGGATCGCAAACGGGCTAAGGTTTGTGAGATTAGGAGGAGGAGTTTGTCTCCCGCATGGCGCCAGTGGATATAGAGGATATAAATGAAGG
>JAWCKT010000044.1:0-8039 GCA_038851515.1 Hadarchaeum sp. (SeqCode) | reverse complement strand
GCGATGCGTGAGGAATACTGGTATTACTCCTTCTGGCTCATCGTGGTCGGCAGCTGGGTCCTCGGCCTCGCCTACGGAAAATGGTGGGGAGAACCCGAAGAATTTCTTTCCCAGCTCGGGCGGTCCTTCAGCGTGCCACCCCCTGGCCGGATGGAGCCCTGGCAGCCCATCCTATACTTTACCCTGACACCAGCCGCCACCTTTGTGCTGTCACAGCTCTTCTTCGGCGTTGGGGCGGCGGCCTTTCTCTTCTCACGAGGTGTCTACGACAGCAGTTTGCTCACGGGTATGGAAATAATGCTCTCGAACTGGAGGCTGACCTCAAGCACATCGACGGAAATCTGGACGGCCTTCTTCATCATGCTAATCTTGGCCGTCAACCTGCCGCTCTGTTTGTGGGCCGCGCAGCTCGGCACTCAGCGATCCATCAGAATGCTCTACCGGTTGCGCGGAAAACCGCTGAAACCGGCCACCGGCACTGAAATCGTTTCAAGCCTCATCCTTATCGTCACCCTATCCCTGATCGTAGGACTGACCGCCACCTTTGTGATCGCCAGCACGTAAGACTTAAAAATATTCCGCCGTAAACTTGATGTATGAAAACGACCATTAGTGTTATAAAAGCCGATGTGGGCAGCATCCCGGGTCATGTCAAGGTGCCTGAAGAGCTTTTGGAAATTGCAGAAAAATCCCTAAAGGCTGCCATGCAAAAAGGTATCGTTAAGAGTTATCACGTCACCAACTGCGGAGACGACCTAGAACTCATCATGTCTCACGATAAGGGGGAGGACAATCCGAAGATTCATGAACTCGCCTGGGAAACCTTCAAGAAGGCCGCTGCTCTGGCCAAAAAGCGCAAATACTACGGCGCGGGCCAAGACCTGCTGGTCGAGGCCTTCTCCGGAAACGTCAGGGGTATGGGTCCGGGTGTGGCTGAATTCGAGATTGAGGAGCGCCCCAGTGAGCCCATAATTGTCCTCATGTGCGATAAAACCTCACCCTCGGCTTTCAACCTCCCCTTCTACAAGATCTTCGCCGATCCATTCAACACCGCCGGGCTGGTGATAGATTCAAAGATACACGAAGGCTTCAGGTTTGAAGTCCACGACATTAAAGAAGGTAAAAGAATCTTTCTCAACTGTCCTGAGGAACTCTACGACCTGCTCGCCTTAATCGGCCTCTCCAGCCGCTATGCGATCAAAAGAGTCTTCAGAAGGGACGGGGTGGTGGCTGCGGTGGCCAGCACGGAGCGGCTCTCCTTTATAGCCGGAAAGTATGTTGGCAAGGACGATCCTGTCGCAATCGCCCGCGCGCAGTCAGGATTTCCTGCCGTGGGGGAAATCTTAGAAGCGTTTGCCTTCCCGCAACTTGTGCCGGGGTGGATGCGCGGATCACACAGAGGGCCACTGATGCCCGTTTCCAGGGAAGAAGCACGTCCAACTCGTTTTGACGGTCCCCCACGCATAATGGCCTACGGTTTCCAAGTGTGCGAAGGGGAACTGATCGGTCCCGTGGATCTATTTGGTGACCCATCCTTTGACCTAGCTAGAAAGCAGGCCATCGAGATAGGCGAATATATGCGCAGACACGGGCCATTCGAACCCCACCTACTCTCCCCTGAAGAACTGGAATACACCACGTTGCCAGAAGTGATCAAAAAACTGAAGGACCGTTTTGAGGCCATAAAGAAGTGAAAGGACCCCACTAAAACCATTTAAAGGATTCCCAAACTAGCAGCGCTGCCCCGATGTCGGCGCGTACTTTTCGGCCAGCTTTACCCAATCAATTTTGAAGATCACGATAATGATCAAGACCAGCAAGAGAGATATCAAAACGGTAAGGGGCAAATCACCAGACAGTTCTCCTACTGCTTTACCCACAACCCCGATAATGAAGACCATAGTAAACTTACCGGCAACACAGGCAGCCAATGTCCTCCAAGGGCTGTATCGCATGAGCCCCAATGGGATAAAAATTAAGTCATCGGGGAGTGGGGTAAGTGCAAAAACAAAAACAGCAATTGGTCCGAATCTCCTGAAAATTCTCAACATCGCATCCATCTGGCTGCGACGCCTTTCCCCCAACATATTTCTACCCAAGAATCCGAGGAGATATCCCACCATTTCCCCTGCTGCTGAGCCAGCACCGGCTGCTAAGGTGAAGAGGATAGGTTCAAAGGCCGGCGATATCGCCAATAAAACCACTGTGTAGGGTATGGGGATAATTATCGAGCTGGTTCCGACAAAACTTAACAAAAAGATGCCGGGATAACCAATACTTCTCCAAAAGTCACCTGGAAGATTGGTGGTATAGATGGCCAGCAATGAAAAACCGAGGCCAACGACAACGACGCCAACTATTGCTGCCAGCCTTCTGTGCCGGTGCAGCCAGCTTTTATCCAACAACGAACCCCAACATTTCTTTGGTGGTCTTCCTCTAAACCTACTACCATCACTAAAATTAGCTGATTTTACCCTTCCACCGCGACCAGTCTTCTGATGCCTTCCTCAAGGGTCACCGTTGGCTCGTATCCCAGCAGTTTCCTTGCCTTGGTCAGATCGGCACATGTGTGGTAAACATAGTTTTTCACCGGATTGGGTACATAAACTGGTTTTATCGATTTTCCCAGCGCTTTGTTGAGCAACTCAATCACACGGTTGAAGCTAGTCTGCTTGCCTGTGCCGACGTTTATCACTTCGCAGCCCAAATCAGAATCGGCTGCTTTGAGACAGGCCCGCACCACATCGCTGACGTGCACAAAATCGCGCGTCTGTTCACCATCACCGTAAATTTCCGGAGATTTACCCTCACGCATGGCCCAGAGAAACTGGGAGACATTGTTCGCATATTTGCCCTTGGCGCGTTCATGTGGTCCGTAAACTGAGAAGAACCTCATACCCACCGAAGGAACTCCGTAGAGCTCGTGATAAACCCGCGCCAAGCGCTCCATGGCAATTCTGGCCTCGGTGTAAAAATCGAAAGGTTCTGATATTCTGTCCTCACGGTGCGGCGTTGGACAGCCACGGTACAGGCTGGAGGTGGAAGCGTAAACTACCCTGGCCCGGTTTCTCCTCGCCAGCTCAAAGACGTTAATAAAGCCACCAATGGCCTCCCCAACCAGCAGCGGGTTGTCGCGATACATCGGGGAGCTGGATGGGATCCCGAGGTGGAATATCTTCTTCACCTCTGGAAGTTTCAGCTCCAAAAGCCGCTGGCAGGGCGCCCGCACTATCTGCACCTGCTTTTCCACGACCTTTAAGTTCTCCAGCGACCCTGTAGAGAAATCGTCTAAAACGATAACATCCTCGCCTGACCTGACTAGTTCCTCGACAAGATTCGAGCCGATGAACCCCGCACCGCCAGTAACCAGAATTTTCATCTGTCTCACCTATTCCTTTAACCTGATAAATCTAACTTATCCCAATATTAATTCGGGTTGTGGCCACTTGAAGATAGTCCTGATAAATCCCAACACTGGGGAGAGAGAGCGGATAGAAAACGAAGCGGCGTGGCCCCCTTTAGGTCTGCTTTATTTAGGATCAGTGCTGCGGGTGGAGGGTCACGAGGTCAAGATCATTGACAACGCTAGGGAAGGATCGCCGATTGAGGGACTCTCGGACCGCGTAAAAAGGGAAAAACCAGACATCGTGGGAATAAGCGCTCTGACGCCCACCTTCAGGCAGGCCATCAAAATCGCCAAAGCAACAAAAGAAAAAAATCCTGAGGTGAAGATCATCTTTGGAAACTATCACTCTACTTTTGAATACAGGAGGTTGCTGAAAAAATATCCCATCGTTGACTTCGTTGTTCTCGGCGAAGGTGAAAGAACCCTCACAGAACTGATCCGGGCCCTTGAAAAGAAAAACGAAACAAAACAGATAAAAGGCATCGCTTTTAGGAAGAAAAATAGAGTGGTAAAAAACCCGCCAGAGGAGCCGATTCAGGACCTAGACAAGCTACCATTTCCTGACCGATCGCTGTTGGAACAGGACTATCATTCTGAGCTGGTTGGACTACTTGGTACCTCAGGAAAATTCACCACCTTGCTCTCATCCAGAGGCTGCCCCTATGCCTGCCGTTACTGTGCCTGCTCAGCATTTTCCTTCAGAAAGGTTAGATTCAGGTCACCGAAAAACGTCGTCGCAGAGATGGAGCAGCTGTATAGCCAGGGGTATGAGGAAGTTGGGTTCGTGGATGATAACCTGCTCCTTGACAGAAAGCGCGTCGAAAAAATCTGCGAACTTTTGAGGACCCGCAAGGTGAAGCTTAACCTGTGGGCTGAGGGGCGGGTTGATCAGGCATCTGTGGAAACCTTGAAGAAACTGTCCTGCGCCGGGTGCCGGACGATTTACTTTGGAATTGAAAGCGCCAGTCAAAAGGTGCTGGACTATTATGGAAAAAGTATAACTAAGGAGATGAGCAGAAAGGCTGTCTCAAACGCCAAAAAGGCAGGGATTGAGAACGTCATCGGGTCATTTATCGTCGGGGCACCCATTGAGACGAGAGAAGATGTCAGAAAAACCTTTGATTTTGCCCTCAGCTTAAGGGGGATGGACTTTCCCCAGATGAACCTTCTGAACCTCTCTCCAGGAATGGAGCTGTGGAACCGAGCCGTAAAGGAGGGCCAACTGGATGAGGAAAAGTACTGGGATGCCGCCGTACCCGCTGTCAGCGTCCTCCCCTCATTCTTGAACGAAGGAGAGCTGAACGAGATGGTGAACGGATTTTATCAAGAATTCATCGAAAGACCAAGCTACCTGATCTCACAAGTATGGAAAACATTAAAGAGTGAATACAGATTGAAAATTCTGCTGGCTAACCTCCGCTCGGGAAGAGGGCTGAAATCAATCAAACAACTGTGGGGTGGATAAAATATGCGCATAGGCTTCTTTACCGACACCTTCCTGCCCCAGAAAAACGGCGTGGTGACCTCGCTGTTAAGCACGGGACCCGAGCTGGTCAGACGCGGCCATGAGGTCTTCGTCTTTTGCCCCAAGACCAAGATCAAGGAATGCGAGGGGATGAAAGTCTATTCCTATCCCGCGGTAACCTTCAAGCCCTATCCTGAATTCAAGATTGCGGTGCCTCAGGGAAGAGAGTCGATACCCAAGCTCGACATCATCCACAGCCACTCTCCATTCACAATGGGTTTCTTCGGGTGGCGGGTCTCCAATTTCCAAAAAATTCCCCGCGTCACGACCTTCCATACCCTGCTCTCGGAATACGTCCGATATGTGGCACCACTTGGCAAAAAAATAATGGAAAAAGTCATCTGGAAATATTGTGAAATTTTTTACAACAAGCAAAAAGGAATCATTGTCCCGAGTCGTGCGTTAAAAAGCGTCTTGGTCTCCCACCATATCAAAAAAGCCATCTCAGTTATACCCACAGGGATAAACACCAACTTCTTTAGGCCAGAAAAAAAGAAATCCGCCCGAGAATCACTGGGGATGAATGATAGTGAAAAAATCTTTCTGAGCCTAGGGCGACTGGGCCACGAAAAAAATATAGACATCATCATCCGCGCTTTTGTCGATGTCGATGGCAAACTGATCATCGCGGGTCGAGGGCCAGCTGCTAAAAAGTTGGTAAAATTGAGGGACAAGCTTAAGCTCAAGAAAAAGGTCCATTTTGTCGGCTATGTTCCGGAAAAGCTAAAGCCCCTTTACTATTCGGCCGCGGATGCTTTCGTCATAGCATCAACTGGAGAAACTCAGGCTTTGGTGGTGGTGGAGGCAATGGCTTGCGGGTGCCCAGTAATCGGCGCCAACTCGCTCGCAATACCTGAGATTATAAAAGATGGGAAAAATGGCTACCTCTTCAGCCCCGGGAACATCGCGGAGCTGGCGCAAATCCTAAATTCGTATGAACCATCCCAAAAAATGCAGGCCCAGGCAAAAAAAACTAGCGAAAAATTTTCCGTGACCGAATGCACGAAAAAACTTGATAAGTTCTACCAAGCCCATCTTTGATTTGTTCGGCTGGGGTCACCTAAAACTGCCGTATTTCGTGGGGTTTCTGCCGCTCAGATACTGAACCGTGACCCTCGCCCAGTCTAGAACCAGCCCCATTAACCCCAGCTTCTCCAGCCTTCTCCTAGATGTCCTTATAACGATCTTTCTGAGGAAGACCACCCTGCCCTTCTTGGAAATCCTCCGACACAAGTCGAAATCCTCAGAGGCCACCAGCCGCTCATTGAAACCCCCAACCTCAAAAAATGGATCCCTCTTGTAGGCGACACAAGTTCCCGCAAGAAAGGGGCCTAAAAAAGCAAAAGAAGCCAATACTAAAAGGTTGAAAAAGTAAAAGATGAGTTCAACCAAAACCCCCCTGAAGTGGGGCATGATCAAGCCTCCGGCTCCGATGACCTCCGGATCCTTGAAAGCGCGAATAGTCCCATCTATGAATTGCTTGGTTATGAGAGTATCCGCGTCCAAAAAAATGATTATTTCTCCGGTGGCCATCTTTGCGCCAAAGTTCCTCGCCTGTGCCACATTACCTGCATTGTGATATACCTTCGCGTACCGCGCGGCTATTCTGGCTGTGTTGTCTGTGGAGCCACTATCGACAACAATGATCTCAGCTTCAGGGGCTACGCGACAAGCATTTTCCAATGTCTGGGCAATCAGCCTCTCCTCGTTTAGGGCCGGGACCACTATCGTTATCTTCGGTTTTTCAGACAGTTGATACACAAAATCACCTTCGGAAAAGTGCTAACTTCAACCCGCTTCCTCAAGATGCCTCCGATAGCTTTGTTCAACCTTTTCAGCAATCAGATCAAAGTCGAAGTACTTCTCAACCCGTTTACGGGCATTTCTGGACATTTTTCTCCTGAGGTTCTTATCCCCGATGAGCCTGTTAATGGCCAAAGCAAGTTCATTGGGACTTCTAGGACTCACCAAGATTCCACAGTCACTGGTGACGACCTCGGGAATTCCGCCAACATTCGTGGCAATTACGGAACAGCCACAGGCCATTGCCTCAATTAAGGTTATTCCGAAAGGCTCCCAGAGGGATGGAAGTACTGAGAAATCACTGGCCGAGTAATATTTAACCAACTCTTCATCCGTCAGATGACTGGTGACAAACTCAACCTTTTTTTCTATGTTCAATTTTTTAGCCAAAGATTTTAGCTCACCGAAGCATGGGCCCCGACCCACTATCACCGCTTTGTAGTCTTCCTCAATATCTTTGATGGCGGCGATGAGATAGTTGACCCCTTTCTGCGGCAGCAACCTGCAAACGGTCACGGAAAGAAACTCACAGCCCAGCTTGTCCTTGAGACCTGAATTT
Organism: Hadarchaeum sp. (SeqCode); assembly: GCA_038851515.1. GTDB lineage: Archaea > Hadarchaeota > Hadarchaeia > Hadarchaeales > Hadarchaeaceae > Hadarchaeum. Next base: position 746 of record JAWCKT010000044.1, on the reverse strand, counting down.
ACTCGCCTGAACCTCCGGGTGTCAACTCCATTGTAAATCACCTCCGCTTTCTCCCGTGGATAATCCTTGGGCAAGGTTGTCTCCAGCGTCCACTGGCTGTTGGCAAGAACCCGATCACAGCTTCGAATTATCCTATGTCCAATGTAATCATCAAAAAACTGCCCCAGAAAATCTGTCTCCTCATTTATGCCCACGGGCCTAGCATTGTGGAGTGTGATAAAAAGTGGTGCACCCAAAGATTTCTTCCACAGAACCATTGATGAATAGCTCAAAAAGAATCTGTTGTGGATGTGGACCACGTCAGGCCTTTCCTTTTCACAGATCCTGAGAATGTTGCGGCGAAATGAGATCGGTATCGCTAGGGGTGGCGGCAGAAATGGCGGTAGCTTCTGCAAGACAATGCTCTTTATGCGGTAAACCTTGGTTCCTTCAATAGTTTCGAACTCAGGATTGTTCCCAAACTTTGAGGATATCACGCTTACGGAATTTCTTTTGGCCAGTCGCTTGCACAGATCGTAAAGGTATTTCTCGGTACCGCCCTGATACGGATAGTAAAACGGATTAACATGTAAAATTCTCATCCCTATCGCTAAATTCATCTGGATGGGTGCTTAAAGAGATGACGCAAAAGTCATTAAATCAAAACACAAAATTTAAAAAGGTTGGATCAGATATGAGGGTCAAGCTCAGGAAATGGATGCGCGAAAATGCCAGTTACGTTGCTATCTGGATCTTCATGGGTCTAA
>JAWCKT010000043.1:0-8311 GCA_038851515.1 Hadarchaeum sp. (SeqCode) | reverse complement strand
TGGGGAAAGTGGAGGTTCCAGCCCTTAGAGGATTGAACATGACGGTGAACGAAGGAGAGTTTGTCTCCATCATGGGTCGCAGCGGCAGCGGAAAAACCACACTACTCAACCTTGTGGGTGGACTGGATGAACCCACGGCAGGCTCCATCCTTGTCGGCGACATCGAGGTGACCGCGCTACCGACCCCGCAGCTAATCGAGTTCAGGCGAAGAACAGTAGGTCATATCTTCCAAACACTAAATCTGATTCCGATGTTGACGGCGGCTGAGAACATCGAGCTACGCATGTTGGCAGCTGGCATCCCTAGCGGGAGAAGGACTGAGCGTGTGAAGGCGTTGCTGGAAGTGGTCGGTTTGACGGGAAGAGCCCACCACAAACCCGAAGAGCTCAGCGGCGGAGAGCAGCAGCGCGTCGCGTTAGCGGCGGCCTTAGCCAACGACCCCCCGGTCATTTTGGCGGATGAGCCTACTGGGGAGCTGGATTCGGTGAACGCTAAAATAGTTGTGGACTACTTAGTGAAGGTTAACCGTGAACTCGGTAAGACCATCGTCATGGTGACCCACGACCCCAATGTTGCTAAGGCCGCCGACAGAATACTGAGGATCGAAGATGGCGTGATTAAGGCTTCATTTGCCCCTTCCGAAGTCATGAGGGAAGCCACCCTAGTTTCCTACGCAGACCACTTAAAAGCTAGGATCGTCGACATCGACAGCCAGTTAAAGCGCCTTAGCGAATCCTTTAGAACCGGGAAGATAGCTGAAGACCGTTACGTCGAGGAGAGACAAAGGCTGACACAGACGAAGACGGTCCTTCAAGATGAGCTAATGCTACACGGGTAAATGGTTAAAGGTGAAAGCTTCGGGTTTTTCTTGTAGGGCGATTGGGCAAAGGTGAAACAGAAGAGCAATACGTCTAATAACCCTGTAAAGGACCTATCGATTGTATATACGCTTAATGATGGTATAGACGCAAAGGAGAGAATCATAAGAATGCCGCATAAGTGATTGACAATTGAAAAGCACCGCGTCAATCCGATCCTCAGACAGGCCCCATTTATGCCTCACAGCATTTAAAATTATTTCTGAATATTGCATCCTTCAAACCCTTTTTCTTATTCATGCCTAAGGGCTTCCACGGGGTTCAGTTTTGATGCTCGCCGGGCTGGATATAAGCCGAAGAGAACGCTGGTTGCAACCCCGAAGGCTAAGGCTCCTACTAACACGCTTGGCGTCAAAACGGGAGTTATACTTAAGCCGTTGCTAAGCCTTGTACCAGCGGTTTGCCCGCCTCCTGCTGCACCGCCCATCATGGTGAAGCTGAACCTTGAAACAACGTTTGCTAAGCCCCATCCGAGGGTGATTCCTATTACCGCGCCCATTAAACCGATTAGGGCGGCCTCGCCCAGGAAAATTATTAGGACGGTTCGATCCTTCATGCCCAGCGACTTTAGGATACCAATCTCACGGGTTCGCTCCAGGACGGAGACGATCATGATGTTCATGATTCCTATGCCCGCCACTAGGAGCGAAATTCCAGCTATCCCCGCGAGAAATAGTTCTATCACCGAAAACACGCTGGAGACCGTATCAAGCACGGCTGTCGGCCGTATCACGGTAACCTTATTATCGAACAATTTCTCCACGGTTTCTGTTACCGAGTCTATTGTGGCTTGATTGCTGTCAACTAGTTGAATAACAATTTGACTGCATTGGTCAGTGTTAAAAACACTTTGTGCCGTCGTGATTGGAATATAAACCTGATTGTCCGAAGGCCCACCGATGCTAAAGCCACCAATTTCCTTGAGGACGGCCGCCACATGAAAAACATAACTCTTTATTATCGGTTTGCTGACTGGCCCAGTCGTCCAAGTCAGATGAATGTCGTCACCTACCTTGGCGAATAGGGTGCCGTTCTTCCAGGGATCGGCTACCCGCACGCCCAAGACTATCGTGTCGTTCGTCGGGCTAAGGGGTATCAGTCCGTCTCCTGCAAGAAAGGTGCTGCTGTAAATCTCTGAGTATTGAGTAAAGTTCACGCCCACCACTGTAACTGTTCGTGTCCTGCTGCCTGAAGCGATACTCACTGACTTGGATATTATGGCCGCGGCCATGCTGACACCCTCTATTTGGTTAATCGCCCTCGTGTCGTTAACTACTAGGTAAAAGTCCGAGGCGGATCCACCCATTCCGAAACCAAAGCCCCGATCGGCAATGACGTTTAAGGTGTTTAACGCGAAACCGCGTTCAAACTGGCTGGTCACCTCAACCCTGAAGCCCTCCCCAAGGGACAATAGGGCAACGATGGCGGCAATCCCAATGACCACCCCCAATGTAGTTAGGGCGGCCCTAAGCTTTCTCAGTCGAATGCCGCCCCAGGCGTATGAAAAAATGTCTAGAACCTTCATTTCAGTTCCTTTCTCCAATATTGCTCATCCGTTCTATTTTTCCGTCTAGGAGGTAGACTAGTTTCTTTGCCTGGTTAGCTATGCGTTGATCGTGGGTCACCATAACGATGGTAATTCCATTTTCTTCATTTAACCTCCTAACTAGCTCGAATATTCCCTGCGCTGTTTTTGTGTCAATGTTTCCGGTCGGTTCATCCAGTAAAAGGAGTTTCGGATTGTTTGCCAAGGCCCTGGCAATGGCCACCCGCTGCTGCTCACCTCCGCTCAGTTCCGTTGGCCTATGGTCTGCACGACCTTCCAGACCGACCATTCGCAGTAACTCTTCGGCACGCCTCCTCCTTTCTCCCTTTTCGACACCAGTTATGGCTAAGGGAAGTTCCACATTTTCACGAGCCTTGAGCCTAGGGATTAGGTTAAAGAACTGGAAAACGAAGCCCACCTTGCGCCTCAGGTCGGCTAGCTGATTACCGTTCAGGGTGGAAACATCAACGCCGTCAATGAGCACCTTTCCATCTGTTGGCTTATCGAGGGCGCCTATAAGGTTTAGAAGCGTTGACTTTCCGCTGCCTGAGGGACCGACAACGGCAATGAAATCGCCTGCCTTAATCCTAAGATTGATCCCCTTTAGGGCATCCACTGGAACCTTGCCCATCATGTAAGTTTTTCTTAGGCCTTGAATTTCCACAACATCCGCTTTCATTGTCACCACCTTAGACTTGGGCGCGGGAGAAGAGGTATGTGCCGATTCCCACCATCACCGCGGTGAAGCCAGTGAGTATTCCCAAGGCAATCAGCCACCCAAAGGGACCCAGCAGAGGCGTTCCGGCTCCTAACAAACACCACCGCAAAAGTTCGACCCCATAAAAAAGGGGGTCAAATAGCATGGCGACCTGAAGCGGAGATGGTGACACATCGATGGGAAAGAACACTCCTGATAGCATGAACAGCGGCCACATCAGAAAGGTAGACAGCAACTGAAATGCATGAAAGTCGTTGAGGGCTGAGCCGATGGCGACGCCTAGGCCCACGAAGCCGGCGGCGATGAGGAACATAACTCCTACCGCTGCAAGCGCGCCCGCAACCAGTGCGAGAGTTGGCGTGAAGGCGCCCATGAGCCCAGAAACGGTCATCAGTATTATGCCCTGAATCGACGCGGTTACGGCGCCACCGAGAATTTTGCCGAGGACTATGCTGGTTCGGCTAACGGGTGCGATGAGCATCTCTTTTAAGAAGCCGAATTGGCGGTCAAAGATGACGGAGACGCCAGAGAACACGGAGCCAAAGAGGAGCCCCATCCCTATTATCCCAGGTGCCAAGTATGAAAGGTAATGGACGCCGCCGAATCTGCCGATGAAGCCCCCGAGCCCCAAGCCGAAGATGGCGAGGAAGAAGAAGCTCTGCGCCACCGATGAAATGATTCGCGCCTTAGCTCGCCAATAAAGTTTCAATTCGCGTAACAAGATTACATAAATTGCTTGACCAGACAAGGGTTGCAGCATTCTCCAATTCCCCCTAATCCTTTAGAATCTCCCTCTTACCCGCCGTCCCCGAGCCTCTTGGATGATGCGGTGACGTCGGATAGTCTCCATGAAACTGCCCCGTTCGTCCCGAATGTTTCGCCCGGTTACTGAGAGGAAAACGTCGTCCAAGGTGGGCTTATGTAACTCTACGGACTCAAGGGTCACACCGCTTCCATCAACCAGCTTCACAATCTCTGGAATTCGATGCCCACCGTTGTCTACCAACAGATTCAGGCGCTTCGGACCTTCATGGTGGCCAAGTTGACCGTCTTCGCCAGCCATGCCCTGCACCAGCATTCGCTGCACTTGTTTGGGTATCTTGCCACCTCTAACAAGATTGTTAAGCCTCATTCCGGGCATTATTCCTTCAGGGGGCATATTAGGCATCGTTCCGCCTATGCTTCCACCACCGGGCATTCCTCGCATAATCTGCATCATGTGACTTACCACAGCTTGGTTGCTATCACCTGTAACCGTATCAACGCGGCGTATCCAGTCCTTTTCCTCCAATAGGGGACGAATTTTCATAATTGCCTCCGAGTCCTTGAAGACTAGGCTCACAATATCGCCTTCTAGGCGCGCCTTCAGGTTTTCTGGTGTGTCCAGCGCAACAATCTTACCAAAGTCAATGATCTGGATGCGGTCACAAAGATAGTCTGCTTCTTCCGTGTAGTGGGTGGTTAGGATGATGGTGACGTTCTCATCTTGGTTCAGGCGCTGTATATGTTCCCAGATGGCACGTCGAGTTTGAGGGTCCAAGCCCAGCGTCGGCTCATCCAGAAAGAGGACTTTTGGATAGTGAAGCAGCCCCCGGGCAATTTCAAGTCGTCGCTTCATGCCGCCACTGTAGGTCTTTACGAGGTCGTCGGCGCGGTCTGTAAGCTGAACCACCTCCAGCACCTCCTTGATCCGCTGCTGCCGCACATCCCGCTTGAGACCGTAGACGCGGCCGTGAAAGTCTAGGTTCTCTCTGCCAGTCAATTCGTTGTCAAGGGTGGGGTCTTGGAAGACGAAGCCGATGCTTCGGCGGACCCCATCGGGCTCCTTAAGAATGTCGTAGCCGTTCACGGTGGCGGTGCCGCTAGTCGGTCGCAATAGTGTTGCCAGCATGTTTAAAGTGGTGGTTTTACCCGCCCCGTTGGGACCAAGAAACCCTAAGATTTCGCCTTCCTCTACACTAAAACTGATGCCATCTACTGCCCTAACCCCATTGTCGAAGACCTTGGTCAGCCCCTTAACTTCAATTATGGGCGCACCCTTGGTTAAATTTTCAGGCGCCTTCAGATTTGCCTTCTCCACCGCCTTCGCTCTCCAGCTCCTTGATCCTTTCATCAAGGGCTTGAAGCCATTTCTGGGCTGCCTCCCTTATCCTCTTGAGGCTCCTTATTTGAGCCTCCTTGTCCTCAAACATGTTAGGATGGAAAGGCGGGAAGGGCGGGAAGATGGGCCAGCGTCCATGGGCCATTCTCTCCATCATTTTTTCCATGATTCTGCCTCTATGGAGGGGTGGTAGAATTCTGTAGTACTTCTCAGCGAACTCCAGGTCCCCTTCTAGGAGCCCACCGGCATCCTTCAGGATATCCCTGCCCCTTTCGGTTAAAGAATAGAACTCCTTCTCCTCCTTCAGCTCCGTTTGAACGAAGCCCCTGGTTTCCAGCCTCCTTAGGGCCGGATAGATGGTTCCAGTTTTGGGTTCCCATATGTCCCCAAACTGTTCCCGGAGGGCCTTCAGAATTTCATAGCCGTACATGGGTTGCTTCCTGAGCTGTAGCAAGATTAAGAACTGAACTGGGCTTATTCTCTCCGCCTTAACGAAAAATCCGGGTCTAAACATAGCGACACCAACTCAGTAGCCCTCTACATAGTAGATATCTACTATTTAAATGTTACGGAAAGCTATGCTCGATTTTTCTAAACAAGCATGATATTCTACATTTCCTCCCAAAAGGAGCTCCAACATTTTAAACTATGAGCGTAAGCCTTAAATTTGAGGACTCTCACAACCTTTGAAAAGACCGGGGGAGCTAGGTTGGACCTGGCTGAGAGGACGGTTGCATCACCGTCGACCCCTTGAACCTGATCCGGGTAATACCGGCGTAGGGAGTGTACAAGCGTATGTTACCTACACTTAAACACTTAGTAGGTCCAGCACAAGCATCAACCTAGTTTTTCCGGTTTTAGGAGTGATGGATTAGGTTTGACTACTCAAATGGAAGCCGCAAAGAAGGGACAGGTAACCGAAGAAATGCGCATAGTTGCTAAAGATGAGAAAGAGTCGCCTCAGAGGTTGTGTCAGCAGATAGCAAAAGGGGCAGTGATCATAACTCGCAACGTTCGGCGGGAGAATGTTCACCCAGTAGGAATTGGAGAAGGATTACGCACCAAAATCAACACCAACATTGGCACCAGCCCCGATCTATGCGAGCTTAACTTAGAGATTGAAAAGGCGAAAATGGCGGTTAAATATGGCACAGACACCATCATGGACCTCAGCATAAGCGGCAATCTGGACGAAATACGAGGGACTATCTTAAAGACTGTTAATGTGCCCCTCGGAACGGTTCCTATATATCAAACAGCAATAGAAGTTGCTAAGAAAAAGGGATCCATCATTCACATGACCGAAGATGACATTTTCAACACCATAGAAAAACATGCGAAAGAAGGCGTTGACTTCATGACGGTACACTGCGGAGTAACCCAGCAAATCGTCAAACGAATTGCCAAGCATCCCCGTTTGATGGGAATTGTAAGTCGTGGAGGAACATTCCTTGCTGCATGGATTCTGCATCACAACAAAGAAAATCCGTTATACGCAAACTACGATTATCTCTTAGAAATAGCTGCAAAATATGATTTTGCTTTAAGCCTCGGAGACGGTTTCAGACCAGGATGCATTTTCGACTCCACAGATTGGTCTCAAATTCAGGAATTGCTAACAATTGGAGAACTTGTAGAAAGAGCAAGGGCTGCAAATGTACAGGCTATGGTTGAAGGCCCAGGGCATCTGCCGTTAAACCATATAGAAGCCAATGTTCAGCTTGAAAAATCCATATGCAAAGGCGCGCCCTTTTATGTTCTCGGTCCCGTTGTAACTGAAATAGCACCTGGATATGACCACATTGTCGGAGCCATCGGAGGAGCCATAGCTGGGATCGCTGGCGCCGATTTCCTATGTTACTTGACACCCTCCGAGCATTTGGGTCTCCCAAATTTAGAAGACGTTAAAGAAGGAGTAATAGCTACGAAAATAGCAGCTCATGCTGTTGATATTGTGAAACTTGGGTCTAAGGCGTCGGCCCGTGATTTAGCCATGGCGAAAGCCAGAGCAAACCTTAACTGGAAAAAACAATTTGAGAACGCTCTGGATCCGGAGAAAGCCATGAAAATTCGTAGTCGAGTGAAACTGAAAAGCCCAGAAACTTGTTCAATGTGTTCTGAATATTGTGCCATAAAAATCTTGAGGGGGGCGTTAAAGGCTGAAGGTCAATGCCTATGACAAATACGGGCTTCAGTTTTAGGAGGACATGAATGTTTAGCATGGGAAAAGTGAAAGGCAAAGTTCCAGTGGCAATTACGATTGCTGGAAGCGATTCTGGAGGAGGAGCCGGAATCCAGGCTGACCTCAAGACTTTTGCAGCTTTAGGTATTCATGGAACCACAGCAATAACTTCTGTCACGGCTCAAAACACCTATTCAGTTACGGCTGTCGAAGACTTGAAACCTGAAATAATTCGAGAACAGATTAAGGCGGTGGCTGAAGACTTGGGCGTTGACGCTGGAAAAACCGGAATGCTTCACACCGAGGAAATAATTGAAGCTGTGTCCTCCGAGATTTCAAACCGTAATTTTCCGCTCACGGTTGACCCCGTTATGGTCGCGAAGTCTGGAGCGCCCCTCTTGAAACCAGAGGCTGTAGATGCTTTGAGGGATCGCCTCTTGCCGAGGGCCACCATCGTGACGCCCAACAGGTTCGAGGCTGAGGAGCTCGCGGATGTGAAAATTAAGACGATAGACGACGCGAAGATTGCGGCTAGAAGGATCTCTCAGATGGGACCGGAAGCCGTTTTGGTTAAAGGCGGCCACCTAGATCAGAATGAGGCCGTAGATGTTCTCTATTATAGGGGCGAGTTTAAAGTGTTCCAAGCTCCCAGACTAAATGTCAAAACTACCTATGGCACAGTATGCAGCTTTTAAGCGGCCATCACAGCCGAACTCGCTAAAGGAAGGGACATACCCACTGCAGTTCAAGCTGCTAAGGGATTTATAACCTCAGCAATAAAGTTTGGATTAGATGTAGGCAGGGGTTATGGACCAGTTAATCCCATGGCCCATCTCTATCGTGAGGCTTCAAGGTATAGCGTCTTAATGAGCATAGAAGATGCCA
>JAWCKT010000042.1:0-8793 GCA_038851515.1 Hadarchaeum sp. (SeqCode) | reverse complement strand
CACAGTTTCCGGAGTCATTCAGGGATTGAAAAAGGTTGGCGTAATCGTCAAGGACGTGATCATAGTGATGAATCGCGGTCAGGGCCCGGAAAGAGTGAAGCGGGCAACTGGAATGGAAGTTAAAACTCTAGCCGACGTAGAAATTAAAAATGGAAAGGTCCACATCGTCAGGATCGATTAAACGCTAGTTGGTTTAAAGCGACCTCTTTTCGTAATTTATCGTCAGGGTGCCATTTCTGCCCCACTCAAAGAGCGGAACATCCCTTCTTAGCTTTTTGAACTTCTCCCCCAGCGCATGCGCAACTATCGGCAGCGCTATGGTGGCGTCGGCGTAGCACATCACTTTCTTGGCGCGGAGGTCAATTTTACCCCATGACTGCGCCTCTTCAAAGGTGCACCCCGAGAGGCCTCCCCACATCGGCGCGTCCATCGATATTTGCAGGGCATATTTGTGACTTCGGTCGCGGCGCGTTTGATATCCCGCTATCACCGCCGTCTGTTGGATGAAGTTTTTGGGAACGCCTCCGCCGATATAGATGACCGAGGTGGTTCCGGCCAACTCAGTTATCCTTGAGCTCTCGTCGACGTCTTTGAGGGAGTCCAGTATTATCCTTCTACCGCGCCTTCTATTGGCAAACATTAGGGAAAATCCAAGCGAGCTGTCGTTCAGGGCTGGACAAAACACCGGAACACCGCTGTGGTATGCGCTCAGAATAATGGAATCCTTTTCCGCACCATAGCTGTCGAGGAACTTGCCCAGCTCATAAATTATCTCGCGCGAGGAATAGCGATACATGTCAGAGAGATGAGGGCAGAACTCCTTTTCTATCCAGAGATCGGTCCTGTAAAACTCAGTTTCGTCCGCGAAAACATCATATATCCGATCCACATAATGTTTTCTTAGCTTCACATCGTCGACCATGTGGCTGCCAACGTAGTGCTTCTTTCCCCTGGCTTCATGGAGGTCATGGTAAAGGTTAGCTCCGGTTGAGACTAGAACATCGATCATGCGGCGTTTAATCAGGTAGGAGATTACTCTCCTCATTCCGGCCGGGACCATCGCCCCAGCTAGACCTAGCCAAATTGTGTTCTGTTTTTCCCGGAGCATCTTGGCCCAAACTTCAACGGCCTCGCCGAGCTTTCTTCCCTGGAATCCGGTCGCGAGCAGTCCGTCGGTCAAATTGCTGATGCTGCGCCCGGGCTGAACTTCTATTGGTTGGGTCGGGGTTTTCAAAAATTTTGATCGCATAGAATAAAATAGGAAAGGCTGATTAATAGTTTTTCTATCTGGCTTTTCCTAAAATTAAATTTCAGGTTGTGTAATTTCTGGTTCAATTTCCTGTTCCACTTGCCGCTTGATGCTGCGGGCAATTTCGGTGCCGATGTAGGGAACGCGAGCCAGTTCCTGCTCGCTTGCCCTCTTGATATCTGAGAACTTGCGGTAGCCGGCTCGGAACAGGCTTCGCCCCCGGACCCTCCCGATGCCCCGTAATTGCACCAGCTCGAGAAGTTCATCCCTAATACCATATCTGACCCGCTGCTCTAACTTTCTCAGCGGAGCCAGGGTCGCCTTGATTCTGAAAAGGCTGGAAAGCTCGTGCGCCGAGTAGAGCAACCACTTGGCAGTATCGGCGGCCCGACGGATATCACCGGCACCAACGCCGAAGGCCTCGTGAATATCATCCTCCTTCACCTCGTTTATCCAAGACTGAAGCATTCTCGCTGTTTTTAACTCCGCCAGCAACGTTTCAAACTTTTCCGGCTCGCTCCGCCCGTCGGGTATTGCCGTCAGCAGATCGTCCGCATGCTCCAAGAAAAACGCTTCCATTTCCGCATAATCCTCTTGTCTGAGGTACAACAACTCCATATCTGGAGTGTGACAGATCAAGTGAAGCAACCCGATTTCAGTGGGTGCCTTGGAAATTGCCCCGCGAAGGCCGTCGCGAAGTATCACCGCGGAAAGAGGGTCAATATAGAGCATCGAAACCCGACTTCCGAACTCTGTCGCGAGCAACAACTTTTCCTCCCGTTTAATCATCCCTTCTCGATCAAGAAAATCAAGAACGCGATGAACCACCCTCTCGACATCGGTCACACCGTACTGATGGGCGAAGAAAGTTCCTGACATGAATTCGAGCAAAGCGTTTTCATCGCTCACGTATCCGGCCGCGATCGAGGCGAGAACGTGCGTCCTAAGGGCGGGCTCTGTCGCCAGCTTGGAGGTAATCCGCTCCGGCTCAGCTTTGATGAACTTTTCAAAAAGTGCTTCAACCTCGCTCTTGCTTTTGGCAATCAGAACCGCCTCTCCATACTCGTCATACTGGGGCCTGCCAGCTCTACCCGCCATCTGGTAGAACTCCAGCACAGGGATGAAAACTTGGCCGTAGGGTTCCACATACCTCCGGTAATCTCGAATGATGGTCCTGCGGGAAGGCAAATTGACTCCCATGGCCAAGGTGGGCGTGGCGCAAACTACTTTTATTAGGTTCTTCCTGAAGGCGTCCTCGACAGCTTTTCTCTGTACATGATGGAGGCCGGCGTGGTGGAAGGCAACGCCCCTGCGGACACAGCTGGCCAGCTCTCGGCAGGTCCGCGTTGGTTCACCTAGTGCGCTCTCAACCGTTTGGGCAACGGCGTCGAGCTTCTCCTTCTCCTCCGCTGATAGTGAGGTGGCGATGGTTTCGGAAATCAGAGCGGCGGCCGCCTGAGCAGAGCGCCTAGTGTTGACAAAGACAAGTGACTGGCCTCCTTCTCTTACGGTGCTGGCCGCTAATGCCGTGAGGTCATCCGTTTCTTCAACGTCCAGCTTAAGTTTGCTTCCGTCGTCAAACGCTATCTTTCCCTTAAAATAGACTCCTTTTCTGAGCGGGACTGGGCGCCATTCACTTCTGACCAGCTCGGCTCCCAGCCACTCAGCTATTTCGTCGGCATTTTTCACCGTCGCGGAAAGTGCTAAGATTTGGACATCGGGATTTACCTGTCTGAGCCTAGCCGTCAGGACCTCAAGCGTTGGACCTCGCCCCGGGTCATCGATAAGATGAACTTCATCCAAAACCACCACAGAAACGACTTCAGCCAGCCACTTAGCCCGGTGGCGCAACAGTGAATCTACCTTCTCCGAGGTGGCGACAAGGATATCGTAATTGGCTAGTCTGGGGTCAGCAAAATCAAAATCACCGGTGCTTATCCCCACCTTAATTCCCAGAGGCTCGTATTTCTCCTTAAAGTCCTCATACTTTTCACTGGCGAGGGCGCGCAGGGGGACGATATAGAGACACTTGCCCCTACCACCCAGCGCCGACATGAGCATGCACAGCTCAGCAATAAGCGTCTTCCCCGACGCGGTTGGTATCGCCATCACTAGATTCTTACCATCAAGGGCTCCTTTTTCCACGGCCTCCTGCTGCGGTGGATAGAGGACAGTAATGCCGGACCTTTCAAATATTTGGGATATCTGGGCATTTAATCCGTATTTCTTGCATACTTCGCTGATGTTCAAGTCACCACCGTCAAGAAGATTAGCCACCATGTTGATTAATCTTAGGGGTGGTTGGATGGAGGCCTTTACAACCGCCTGTCGCGAGGCGATACAGAGAGTTCTAAGTCAAGGGAAGATTGATCCCCAAGGCTTGTCGAGAATCAAAACTGAGATCTGTCGGGAATTTAAGCTTCCCCGCCCACCGAAAAACTCGGAACTGCTAGCCGTTGCCACTCCTGAGGAAAAGTCTAAGCTCATCGCAGTCCTCCGACTTAAACCTGTACGCTCAATTTCAGGCGTCACCGTGATCACCGTCATGCCCAAGCCCTACCCCTGTCCGATGGAGGAAACCTGCATTTACTGTCCCGGGGGACCCGATTACAACACGCCGAAGTCATACACAGGGAAGGAGCCCGCCGCTGCCCGGGCACTTCAGCACAATTATGACCCCTACACACAGGTAAGCAGCAGGATTGAGCAGCTGCGCGCCATCGGTCATGAAGTGGATAAGGTGGAGTTGATAGTATTCGGCGGGACTTTGACCTGCTATCCACAGGATTACTTGGAATGGTTCATCACGCAATGCCTGAATGCCATTACCGGGGTTAGGGCAAAAAGTCTAGTCGAGGCCCAGGTGGAGGCAGAGAAATCTGCCATCCGCGTCAGCGACCTAGCCATAGAAACTCGTCCGGATTACTTCAGAAAATCCCAGGTTGATTTCCTTCTTAGTTTGGGAACCACGAGAGTGGAGCTGGGCGTCCAAACGGTTTACGATGACGTTTATCAAATCATAAAACGTGGCCACACCGCTGAGGATGTCGTGGAGGCCACGCGTATAGCTAGAGATTCTGGTTTTGCCATCACCTTCCACATGATGCCTAACCTCCCGGGATCCAGCTATGAGCGGGATCTGGACATGTTCAGGACAATTTTCAGCGATGAGAGATTCAAGCCAGACGCTCTGAAAATTTATCCCACGCTCGTCATGCCTGGGACCGGCCTATATGAGATGTGGCGCCGGGGAGAGTACAGACCCTACCCTTTTGACGGACTTGTTGATTTGATCGTAGAAGTAAAGAAAATGGCGCCGAAGTGGGTACGGATCCAGCGAATCCAGCGGGACATACCGGCAAATCTGGTGACCGAGGGCGTCAAACGCGGTGATCTCAGGGCCTTGGTCCAAGAAAGGTTAAAGCAACAGAGTTCGGCCTGTCATTGCATCAGGTGTCGAGAGGTCGGACATGTTAAGTACAAAAGGGGTCTTGAGCCCCGGCCCGAAGACATCGAGCTGGTAACCGAGAAGTATCGTGCCTCCGGTGGCACCGAGATTTTCCTCTCATTTGAGGATGTGATAAATGAAGTGTTGGTCGGACTATTGAGGCTGAGGGAACCGTCGGAAAAAGCCCATCGGCCCGAGGTTAGTCTCGGCGATGTTACCATTGTCCGGGAGTTACACGTTTACGGCCCGCTGGTGAGGGTGGGTCGAGCAGCTGGTTCGATGGAATGGCAGCACCGAGGCTGGGGGGAACGGCTTCTGCATGAGGCGGAACGAATCTCCCGAGAAGAGATCGGGGCTAGGAAGATACTGGTGCTGGCCGGGATTGGGACCCGAGAGTACTACCGCAGGTTAGGATACGAACGGGAAGGTCCCTATATGTCCAAAAAGCTGGTTCCGAACCATGACAGTAAAACTTAAAGGGAGTGGTCTTCAGTAGCAATCGATACTATGCGTGAAGGAACTGGTCCCTATCTAAATATCCTCGAGCGGAAGTTGAGTAGAGAAAATCTGGACAAACTGCTGGCGATAGATAACCCGGCCCTGCATGAGTTCGTGGCCAAGTATGTGGAGCACTGTAACCCAGACGATGTCTTCGTCAGCATGGGCACAGATGAGGAGCTGAAGTTCATCAGAGAGGAAGCCATCAGAGCTGGTGAGGAAAGAAGGCTCGCGATAGAGGGGCACACCATTCACTTCGACGGGTATTATGATCAGGCTAGGGACAGAAAAAACACCCGGCTGCTCCTGCCCAAAGGTGTCGACTTAGGGCTAGGAGCGCTGGCTGCCGGGGAGAGCCTCGGTCAGCTGGAAAGGGAAGCCGGATTGAGGGAAATCCATGCCCTGCTGAAAGACATCATGAGGGGGCACCGGCTTTTCGTCCTGTTCTTCTGCCTGGGCCCACTTAACTCTGAGTTCTCCATCCCCTGCCTTCAGCTGACCGATTCTCCGTACGTGGCCCACAGCGAGAACCTGCTCTACCGGCAGGGATACTCGGAGTTCAGGAGGCTGGGCAGAAAGGCGAGGTTCTTCAAGTTTGTTCACTCTGAAGGTGAGCTCGTCAACGGAGTCAGCAAGAACATCGACAAGCGCAGGATTTACGTTGACCTTACTGATGAAACGGTCTACAGTGTCAACACGCAGTACGGCGGCAACACGATTGGGTTGAAGAAGCTGGCGATGCGGCTGGCGATAAAGCGGGCTTCTGAGGAAGGGTGGCTAACCGAACACATGTTCATCATGGGAGTTCACGGCCCCAATGGTAGGTTGACCTACTTCACCGGGGCCTTCCCCTCCCTCTGCGGCAAGACTTCCACCTCGATGATGCGTGGTGAAAAAATAGTTGGGGATGATATCGCCTATCTGAGGATAAGGCACGGGAAAGTTAGGGCCGTCAATGTCGAGTGCGGGATGTTTGGGATAATCCAAGGCATTAACTCCAAAGACGATCCGATCCTCTGGAAAGCGCTTCACAGCCCAGGGGAGATAATTTTCTCCAATGTCCTGATGCTGGACGACGGCAGCGTTTACTGGATCGGTCACGACGGCGAGGTGCCCAAGCGGGGAATCAACCATTCCGGGGAATGGTATCCGGGAAAGAGGGACGCCGAGGGCAATGAAATTCCCCCCTCACACAAGAACGCGAGGCTAACGCTAAACATGAAGCTCTTGGAAAACCTTGACCCTAGAATAGAGGATCCTGAGGGGGTGGAGATCTCAGGAATCATTTACGGTGGGAGGGATTCAGACACCTGTGTGCCGGTCGAGGAGGCGTTCAACTGGGTTCACGGGATAGTGACCAAAGGAGCCTCGCTGGAGTCCGAGGCCACGGCGGCAGTCCTAGGGAAGGAGGGCACGAGGGAGTTCAACCCGATGGCCAATCTGGACTTTCTCTCCATTCCGCTGGCGAAATACATTGAGATCAACCTGAAGTTTGGAGCCAAACTGGAGAAGCCGCCCAAGATCTTCTCGGTGAACTACTTCCTCAAGGAGAGTGGTAATTACCTGACTGACAAACTTTACAAGGCGGTCTGGCTGAAGTGGATGGAGCTTCGTTGCCACAACGAGGTCAAGGCTAGAAAAACACCCACCGGACTCATCCCGCTGTATGATGACCTCAGGGTTCTCTTCAAGCGGGTACTCAACATCGACTACGCCAAGGAGGACTATCTGAAGCAGTTCAAGCTGAGAATACCGGAGCACTTGGCCAAGATAGACCGGATTTTGAAGATTTATTCCACCAAGGTGCCGAACACCCCGAGAGAGGTATTCGTGGAGCTGGAGAACCAGAGGCAGAGGTTGATTCAGACTAGAGAAAAGTATGGAGACTATGTTTCCCCCGAGAACTTTGAGATAGTGGCCTAATCTCTTAGGACATCGTTTTATTGCCTTGGGTCAGAGTGATTACGGTGCTTTAGTGGTCATCGCAAGGCTGGATAAAGTCTTGGTCGGGGATGGTCAGCCAACGGTGATCATCGGCGCGATCAACCTCAGCGAGGACTCCTTTTATCCCGGATCTGTTGTTGGGGATCTCCAAGACATCGTTAAACGGGCGGGGGAGATGGTGGATGAAGGTGCCCAGATCATCGACATCGGGGCCATGGCCACTGGTCCCACGTCGCAACCGATCTCGGAACAACAGGAAATGCGGAAGCTGATACCAGCCATTAAAGCCGTTGCCGGTGAGGTGGATGTTCCGATTTCTGCCGACACCCAAAGGGCAGCGGTTGCCGAAGCCGCGGCTGCAGCGGGGGCTTCGATAATTAACGACGTCAGCGGACTCAAGGCCGATGAACGCATGGCTGAAGTCATATCGAAAACTGGGTGCTCGGCGATTCTGATGGCTGCTAAAAAATTTCCTGGAGATGTGTATACCATTGGCGAAATCAAAGAAGCGCTCCTGTCAAGTCTTGAGATTTGCCGCAGACATAACATGTCGTTAAAAAAAGTCGTCGTTGACCCTGCGTTCGGGCAGTGGCCGGCAAGGATTGACCGGTTAGGTCCTCGAGCGAGAAAAAAAGTTGGAGGCTATGGGCATAGCCTGGCAACTCAACTGGACCTCATAATCCTAGCAAAACTAAGGAAAATTAAAATTGGCCGACCTATCTGCCTTGGGATATCGAGAAAATCTTCGATAGGCGAGATACTAAATATCCCTGACCCCGGAGAGAGGCTCTACGGTTCGCTGGCCGCGGCCGCCATTGCGGTCCTCAATGGAGCCCACGCGCTGCGGACTCATGACCCGCTTGAAACCCTGCAGGCAGCTAGAATCGCCGAAGCGATCAGGGATGCGATGGGGTGAGATTGTGGAAGTGCTGGGACTGAGCCTGCCCATAATTGAACCGGGAGATGATCTTCCATCAATGATACTGAAAGCGGCCGATCAGATCGGAGGACTGCGCGATGGCGACATTGTTGTGGTTTCTTCCAAGGCGGTGGCCGTAGCTGAGGGAAGAATCAAAGACCTGTCAAAAATCAGACCATCACAGAGGGCAAAAAAAATCGCGGCTAAAAGCGGACAACCACCAGAGGTTGTGGAACTGATTCTCCGCGAGGCAGACAGGGTGCTCCGGATTCACAAAGGAGCCATACTGACGATAAAGGACGGGATAATCTGCGCCAATGCAGGAGTTGATCTATCCAACGCCCCTGCGGGTAAGGCAATACTTCTACCTCGGTATCCCCAAAAATCTGCAGAGAGGCGATAGCCACCGCTGGAATCGAGCCCGTCATCGACTGCCGAGGCAAGCTTGACATTTATGGAAAGCCGTTGAAGATAACTTATCGGGCTGTGGCTGACCAGCTCGCCACTGCCGCGCAGCTGGTGATGGGAGAAGCTGGTGAACGAGTTCCGGTTGCCGTCGTGCGAGAGGCAGAGGTTGAATTGACTGATAACCCTAAATATTCGCCAAAGATCCCGATTCATCAATGCCTGTATTATGGTAGCGGCAGGCGGTAAAAGTCCGGTCGGGTTTATTTAACTTTAATCACTACCATCATTTCTTGCCCCTAATTATGGTCAAAGTGGATTGGCGCGTTA
>JAWCKT010000041.1:0-9223 GCA_038851515.1 Hadarchaeum sp. (SeqCode) | reverse complement strand
TTTAATTAAAATGTTTGGAATGTTTAAGTAGACCCGATACAAAAGTTATATCATGAACTTTACTATCGGCATCATTTTTGGACTCGTCGCCATGTTTTGCTGGGGCATCGCCGATTTTTTGGTGGTGAAAGTTGTCAGAAGCGTAAGTGTCTTCAGGGCATTTTTGTGGGGGGAAGTGGTCAGCTTATTTTTTTATTTTTTGACCCTTCTGTTTTTCTTTGAGTTGCCCCCAATCTCTGGATTTTTGCTGGGAACTATTTTCGGCTGCAGCTTTCTTCACATCACGGCTTACTTGGCCCTCTATAAGAGTTTACAGGTGGGGCAGGTGTCTGTGGTTACGCCCATTTCCGCTTCATGGGTAGTTCTCACGGTGATCCTTTGTTTGGTCTTTTTAAATGAGACCTTGACCGGTGCTAAGTTTGCCGGTGTGGCTCTGGTGATCTGTGCCGTTGTGCTGGTCTCCTTCAAATGGCGAGACATGTTGAAACTGAGGCAGATGAACTTGGCGGCTGGAGTCAGTTATGCGCTCTTGGCGTTGTTTGCCTTTGGCGTTCAGTATGCCATTGTCGATTATCTGGTCTCTGAACTTAGCTGGTTTTTGCCGATTTTCTTCATCAAATTTTTTTCACTTCCCCTGCTGCTTATTTATTCGAGCACCTCGGGGAGAAACGTGTCTTTCCCGAAAATCGCCGCAACCTTCATAATTTTAATAGGGCTGTTGGAGTTTCTCGCTTTCTTAGGTTATGGCTTGGGCGTGAACTCAGAATATACAGCCATCGTGGCGCCAATAACCGCATCCTCACCAATAGTCACCATTGCTCTGGCCAAGATATTTTTTAAAGAAGCCGTTGACATTAACCAAAGGATCGGCATCGCATCGTTCTTACTGGGTTTATTCCTTCTTTCAATATGAGTACTCGTGATGATAAGCATAAGTAACAATGGGTAAGAAGTTTGGTAACGCCAGACGCTTATTCGGCTGGCAGTGGTCTAAAAATCCAGTAAAGCCCTCCTACACGTTTTTAATCCATGCGCTGCATATCTCAAAAGGAGGTGTAAAGGTTGTCCGAAGCCGGTAAGCGCATCAGGCTGGAGCGGATAATTGACCGCAAGACGAAACGGACGGTAATTGTCCCGATGGACCACGGGCTGTCGATGGGACCCATCTCAGGTTTGGAAAATATGGCAGCTATCGTGAACAAGGTGGCCGATGGCGGCGCCAATGCCGTGGTGCTGCACAAGGGAATCGTTCGCGCTGGTCATCGGGGCTACGGAAGAGATCTGGGGCTGATTATCCATCTCTCCGGTAGCACCTCGATTGGGCCCGACCCCAACTGCAAGGTGCCGGTTGCCAGCGTCGAGGAGGCGATTGCTCTAGGTGCTGATGGAGTTTCGGTTCACGTTAACGTCGGGGCGCCCAATGAGGAGGAACAACTGCAGCACCTGGGCGAAGTGGCTGAGTCCTGCGACACCTGGGGCATGCCATTATTTGCGATGATGTATCCGCGGGGACCAAAGGTCAAAGACCAACATGATCCGACATTGGTAGCCCATGCTGCCCGCGTGGGTGCTGAACTTGGCGCCGATATCGTGAAGACCGTTTACACCGGTGATGTCAAATCTTTCAGCAAAGTGGTGAAAGGATGCCCGGTGCCCGTTGTGATTGCAGGTGGGCCCAAGATGAACACGGATTTGGATGTCCTGAAATTGGCATCAGAGGCGATGAGCGCCGGCGCCATCGGGATTTCCATCGGCCGGAACATTTTCCAGCACAAAAACCCAACCGCGATGACTAGAGCTCTGGCGCGCATAGTTCACGAGGGCGCTACCATCGAACAGGCGATGCGTGAACTTAAGCGGTGAGCCTTTTGCGCAGGCTACTTTGGGTCAGGGCGGACTGGGATGAAGCTTGGGAGTCAAAGAAGCCGTTTGTTAAAGCGGCCATAGAAACAGGAGCCGACGCGGTGCTGATAAAGCCTGAGGAGGCTCCAGAAGTCCTCAAGCTCGGTACCATCCTGATGGCCGCCCCGAAACCTGCTTCTGGAATCACCATCGTGGTTCTCAACCTGTCGAAGAGCGGTGATATCGAGAAAGTGTTGGGACATGCGAAAAGCTTGCGCGCCACGGCAAAGATCGCCGTTCTCGTTGAGGTTTCAAGCAAGGAGATGGAGAGGGCGGCTGTCGAGGTTGGAAAAGGCGTGGATTATCTGATAGCGGTAACACCGGACTGGAAGGTTATACCCTTGGAGAACATGATCGCAGAGCTGCAGCGGTCGGATGTGAAGGTTCTGGCTGGAGTAAAAGACGCCACCGAGGCCAGGGTCGCCGTGGAAACGTTGGAGGTGGGAACCGCGGGTGTGCTTCTGGATGCCAGAGAGCGAGGACCTGAGGAAATTAAGAAGGTTGGTGAAATGCTGGAGTCACTTTCGCGGGAGAAGCTGGAACTCGTCCCTGCCAAGGTGAGGTTACTCAGGCCGGTGGGAATGGGCGACCGGGCTTGTATTGATACCACCTCTTTAATGACTACTGGTGAAGGCATGTTGGTGGGCAGCCAGAGCAGTGGCATGTTTTTAGTACACGCAGAGACTTTAGCCAGCGAGTTTGTGGCCCCGCGGCCGTTCCGGGTTAATGCCGGAGCCGTCCATGCTTATATCAGAGTGCCGGGAGGCAAGACTAAGTACATGTCGGAACTCAACGCCGGCGACGAGGTTCTCTTGGTGAACTTCAGGGGGGAGGCCAGAGTGGCCACGGTGGGCAGGGTTAAGATAGAGAGACGACCGCTGCTGTTGATTGAGGTCGAACATGCGGGCGAGATTTACAAGACCCTTCTCCAGAACGCGGAGACGATTAATCTCGTCGGCAAGGATGGCGCCCCAATTTCTGTGGCTAGACTGAGGCCTGGAGACGAAGTTCTCATTCATGTGGAGAAGGCGGGGAGACACTTCGGCATCAGTGTTGAGGAAACTGTAGTTGAGCGATAAGTCGGTGTTATCTTTGAGTGAGCTTAAGCTAGGGAGGTTCGTTGTCAAAACTCCTGCAGTTTGTGGCGCCGTGGAGGGCCGGGACGTGCATGAGATGAAGCGGGCCGTTTCTCTAGCGCTGAAGAAGGGTGCCGATCTTGTTGAGCTGAGGATGGATAGCCTTGGGGAAAAGGAGGGCTGGCAGAAAATTCTGAAGAACCATTTGCCCCTGATCTTTACCCATCGGCCGAAGAGGGAGGGGGGAACTTTTTCAGGAGCCGAGGAGGAACGGATTGGGATAATTCTGGAGGCCATCGAAAATCAAGTACCCTGCGTGGATCTTGAGTTCTCCACACCCAAGCCCCTCAGGGATAAAGTGGTGACTGCGGCTAGACGGGAAGGGGTTTCGGTGTTGATGTCGTGGCACGATTTTTCAATGACGCCCAGTATTAAAGCGCTCAAGAGGATGGCAGGTAAAATGGTCAAGGCCGGCGGTGATGTGATTAAGTTGGTGACGATGGCCCGTAACCCCACGGATTCGATGAGAGTTCTGGATTTCCTCGTCGATGTTCAGGATGAAATTTCAGTCCCAGTGGTGGCCTTCGCCATGGGGGAGGCAGGCAGGATAACCAGAATCGCCAGCCTGATGCTCGGGTCTCCTTTGACCTATGCCAGCGTCGGCAGGCCTACCGCACCCGGACAGTTTGATGTCGCTGAGACCAAACTTCTGCTGCAAAAACTAATGCCGAGGGAGGGCGGAGGTTGAAACCGTTAAAGGTCTTCGTGCTTATCGGAGATCCTGTGGAGGGCTCTCTTTCCCCAGCGATGATTAACGCGGCCTTCAAGAAACTGAGGCTCAACCATGTCTACGTGGCCGTTAGAGTTCCAGAAAATTTACTTGAGGATGCCATTGCCGGAGCCAGGAAAATGGGGATCGCCGGGCTCAATGTCACCATCCCGCACAAAATTGCCGTGATAAAGTTCTTGGACGCATTGGATGAATCAGCGGCTTTGGCCGGAGCCGTCAACACGATAAAAAACAGCCGTGGCAAGCTGGTTGGCTTCAACACCGATGGCGAAGGCGCGCTGAGATATCTTGAGGAGAAGGCTGGCAAAGTGAAGGGTAGGAGGGTGCTGCTGCTTGGAGCCGGAGGTGCCGCGCGGGCCATTGCCTTTTCTCTGCTCAAGGCCGGGGCGGAGCTTAGCCTTGCAAATCGGACGGTGTCGCGGGCGAAGGAGTTGGCTTCATTGATTGAACAGAAGCTGGGAAAAAGAGTACCAACTATCTCTATCGATCGGAGGACGCTTAAGAGGTTTATCACAGAAACTGATGTTTTGATAAACGCAACTTCGGTTGGCATGCGGCCGCGGATAAATGAAACGCTGGTGACAGCGGAGATGATGCATCGAAATCTGATCGTTTATGATATTGTTTACAAGCCCATCCGAACTCGTCTTTTGAGAGAGGCTGAGAATGCGGGGGCCGTGACAATCGATGGCCTCGGCATGCTGGTGAGGCAGGGGGCTTTGGCTCTCGAAATTTGGACGGGGAAAAGGGCACCCATTAGGGTTATGGAGACCGCAGCTAGACGTGAAATGGAGAAGGTGATCGGTTGAAAACGGCAATCATAGGCGCTGGTGAGATGGGGAGGTGGCTGGCAAAGTTTTCCAAACGCTTAGGTGAAATCATCGTCTCCGATGTCAATCGCTCCAAGGCCAGAAAGCTGGCCGCGGAGTTAAAGGCAAAAACTGCGCCGGCAAGAAAGGCTGCGGCTGAGGCAGACATGATATTTATTGCAGTTCCTATTTCAGCAACTCCAAAAGTTTTGATGGAGGTGGCAGAGGAAGCCAAGAGCGGCGCTCTGATAACCGATGTGGCCTCGGTTAAACTAGAGGTGGTAAAGGCGATGGAAAGGATAAAAAAAGACGTTGAGTTGGTTTCAATTCACCCGCTCTTCGGACCTGGGGCCTCAAGCCTGAAAAACAAGGACATGGTGGTAGTTCCCGTCAGGCCAGGAAAGCGTTATCAGAAGTTGAAGGAATTTTTTATAAGAAGCGGCGCGAGGATCATTGAGATGGACGCAGAACTTCACGACCGAACCATGGCCGTTGTCCAGTGTCTGTCTCATTTCGTTCTTCTTTCTTATATCCGAGCGCTAAGGTCGCTCAATGGCGGGAAGGTCTCCAGAAGGATGCGGACGCCGATGTTCTCGGCACTAGTTGAGCTGGCGAAAGCAGCCTCGGCGGGCAGGCCGGAACTGTATCTGGAAATTCAACAGCAGAATAAATACTCCAAGCTGGTGAGACAATCAACAATAGAGGCATTCCATTCCTTGAACGCTTTATTGGCCAAGGGTGATTTAAAGGCCGTCAGAGCCGTTGTTGGCGAAGCGGTGACCTTATTTGGAAAGGATGAGGTTAAGCGCGCCTACGCAGATTTATATCGGCGATTTGAGGGGGAAAGAGCATGAAGGTTGGCGCACTGGGCCCACGTGGTACCTACTCGGAGATCGCTGCGTGGTCACAGTTCAAGGGACGGGCTGAGGTGGTGTTATATCCAACGATATCGGATGTCGTTGAGGCGGTCGCCCGAGGCGAAGTTGACGCCGGTATTATCCCGGTGGAGAGCATGAGGGAAGGATCGGTGGGTGAGTCGCTTGATGCACTTACTTGGGCCGATGTTAAGATAAAGGGAGAGATTGTCCTGCCCATTACGCACGCCCTGCTTGGAGTGAAGGGGTCCAAGATTGAGAAGATAACCCAGGTCCTCTCACACCCGCAGGCAATCGCCCAGTGTCGGGAATTTTTGAGAAAGAATCTCCCCATGGCGGAGATAGTTGAGATGGGTAGCACGGCGAGGTCAGCGGAGCAGGTGAGCAAGCTGGGACAGCCACACATTGCAGCCATTGGTCCTCGGATGCTGGCGAAATTATACAATTTGCAGGTGTTGAAGGACAACATTCAAAGCGGCGAAAGAAACATCACCCGCTTTTTACATATCGCCAAGGAGGACAGCCGCAGAACTGGCAAGGATAAGACCTCCATCGTTTTTTACACGGCGGATGATCGGCCGGGTATTCTCCATGAGATACTTGGGGAGTTCGCGGTGAGAAAGATTAACCTCACCAAAATAGAATCCAGACCCTCCAAAAAGGCCTTGGGTGATTACCTCTTCTTCATAGACTTGGAGGGACACCGCGAGGACAGAAAGATCAAGGAGGCCCTCCGAGAGGTTGAGAAGAAAACTGCGATGCTGAGGGTCCTCGGTTCCTATCCCAGAAAGTTCTAGGTGATGGTATGCCCGAAAAGGAATTAAAACAGATTACTAGGGCGCTGAAAATTAATGCAGCTGTGGTGGAGAAAAAGCTGACCACCTTTATTAGAAAAAAGGTCCGTGAGTCCGGTGCCGATGGTGTGGTCATAGGTCTCAGTGGCGGAATCGATTCTTCTGTTACGGCAGTCCTCTGCGTGAGAGCACTTGGTCCTGAAAAGGTTTTGGGAATTTCACTTCCTGAAGGGGGAGTGTCGAACCCTAGTGACATAGCTGATGCCCGGATGATTGCGGAGAAGCTGGGCATAGATTTCAGGATTATTGACATAGCTCCAGTGGTGAAAGCTATGAAGGGCCAGCTGGAAGTTAAACCTGAGGCCAGACTGCCAAACGCTAACATTTTGCCCAGGGTTCGCATGGTCGTGCTTTATTACTACGCCAACATGTTGAACAGGCTTGTCGTGGGCTGTAGCAACCGGAGCGAGCTTAGGACGGGATATTTCACCAAATACGGGGACGGTGCATCTGATTTGGCCCCGCTAGGAGCGCTGTATAAGACACAGGTGAGGGAACTGGCCTGTCATCTCGGCATCCCTAAACAGATAGTGGATAAGACACCAACGGCGGGGCTGTGGCCGGGCCAAACAGACGAGGGCGAGTTAGGTATTAGCTATAAGAATCTGGACATGATTTTCGCTGGTTTGGATCTGGGTCTTAAGCCAAACGAGATTGCAAAAATAGTTGGTCTGAGTCTGGATGAAGTGAAGTCGATTGTCGAACGTGAGCGCAGGACTCTCCACAAGCTCAGGCCTCCGGAAATCCCGAAGCTCTGAGAGATACCAGTTCAGAAAATCGGTTTTTCATTTGTAGATATTTTTAAACTGAGGTAGCTTTAGTTTAGCAGGGGATGATGGGATGAGATTAAAGGGCAGTCGGACGGAGAAGAACCTCCTGAAGGCCTTTGCTGGTGAGAGCCAAGCCAGAAACAGGTACACCTATTTTGCCAGCGTTGCCAAAAAAGAGGGCTATGAGCAGATCAGCGCGATATTTCTTGAGACCGCGGATAATGAGAAGGAGCACGCCAAGGTGTTCTTCAAGTATTTGGAGGGAGGGGAAGTCACTATCGAGGCGGCCTATCCTGCGGGGAAAATCGGTACCACCAAGGAGAACCTACTGGCCGCAGCCGAAGGGGAAAGGATGGAGTGGGGAACTCTTTACCCCGAGTTCGAAAAAGTGGCAAGGGAAGAGGGCTTCGACGAGATAGCCGATTCTTTCAAGGAGATAGCTGAGGTTGAAGAGCAGCACGAGAAGAGATACCGGAAGCTGCTGGAGAACTTAGAGAATAACACCGTTTTTCGAAAGGACCGAGTGGTGAAGTGGAAGTGCCGGAACTGCGGCTATGTCCATGAGGGGATGGAGGCACCAAAAGTCTGCCCCGCCTGCAAACACCCACAGGCATACTATGAGCTGCTGAGCGAAAATTACTAATCTGCCCGGTGCGCCCCTCGTTACCGGTGGTTAGGCAGCGGTTTTATTTATTTCTCCGAGCTAACTGGAATTGGTGTGGGTCATGGCCCTGATGGAGATTAGCATCGTCCCTGTTGGTACCGGAAAAGCTTCGGTTAGCGATTACGTTGCTGCAGCGGTGAGAGTTTTGGAAAGCAAAGGGGCGAAGTATCAGGTCACAGCCATGGGGACCATTGTTGAAGGAGAAACCGAGGAGCTGTTGCGGCTGGCTCTGGAGATGCAGGAGGCGGTTTTTAACATGGGCGTTTCTCGAATAGTTACCAAGATAAACCTAGATGAGCGTCGTGACAAGAGGATGACTATGGAGTCAAAGGTGGAAGCGGTAAGAGAAAAAATGAGGCAGGGTTAAGCAATCTGGCCACTCACGATCAGATTATCCCGTTGTTCTCTTAAGTTCAACGAGATCCATGCACATACCGGCAGCGATGGTCTGACCGGCGTGCCTGATGGCGAATCGGCTTAGCTCCGGCAATTCGCTGGACCGCTCGATCACCATCGGCTTAGCTAGCCTGACCCTGATCACGCCTGCGTCGCCCTTCCTCAGCGATTTTGGATGTTCCTCGACAACAGCTCCGGTTTTGGGATCTATTTTTTGCAGGATCTCAATGATGGTTCCCGGGACATGAGCCGCGTGGCAGTGGAAAAGCGGCGTGAATCCCGGCGCGATCTCGGTGGGGACGGCGAGGATGACCACTTTTCCCGTGAACTCATTGGTGACGGTGGGTGGTTTTGTCAGGTGGCCGGCAACGTCTCCCCGCCTCACCTCATCCCTTGAGACTCCCCTGACGCTAAAGCCGATGTTGTCGCCCGGAACCGCCTGCTGAATCTGTTCGTGATGCATCTCGATGCTGCGGACCTCACCGCTGCTGCCCGAGGGCTCAAAGACGACGATATCTTTGATTTTCAGGACGCCGGTTTCCACACGACCTATCGGTACCGTGCCAACTCCGGTAATTGAGAAAACATCTTGGATGGGGATTCTCAGAGGCTTGTTGATCGGCTTCTCGGGTTCCTTCAACTTCTCCAGAGCCCCGAGGAGAGTGGGCCCATTATACCAGGGCATCTTCGGGCTGGGTTTAGTGACACCCTCGCCGAAGAAAGCCGCTAGGGGGATAAAGGGCAGCTCTGAGGCATTTCGATAGCCGATGCTGCTGAGTAGGGTGATCATGCTGTTTTTTATCTCCTCATAAACTTCTTGACGAAAACCAACTAAGTCCATCTTGTTGATGGCGACGATGATCTGGCCAACACCAAGAGTGAAAGCCAGTGCCGCATGCTCACGGGTCTGCGGCATAATCCCGTCATCAGCGGCCACGACCAGCACTGCCGCGTCGGCTTGGCTGGCACCCGTGATCATGTTTTTGACGAAGTCGCGGTGGCCCGGGGCGTCAATTATGGTAAAGTAATATTTGTCCGTCTCGAACTTTTTGTGAGCGAGGTCGATAGTCAAGCCTCTCTCACGTTC
>JAWCKT010000040.1:0-9289 GCA_038851515.1 Hadarchaeum sp. (SeqCode) | reverse complement strand
TAAAAAGGAACGACGGTTGGCCATAAGATCAGCTATTGCCGCGTTAAAGGATAAGAAATTAGCCGCTGCAAGGGGCCATTTGATTGAAAATGTTCCGGCACTTCCCATTGTTGTCACCGATGAGATAGAAAGTCTGAGGAAAACCGCAGACATAAGGGCAACTTTGGTGAAGTTAGGGTTGGATAAGGAGCTAGAAAGAACCTCTAAGGGAATACGTATCCGAGCAGGTGTTGGCAAGATGAGAGGCCGGAGGTATAAGAGAGCAGTCGGACCTTTAATAGTGATAGCTCAAGACAAAGGGATAAAGTTGGGGGCCAGAAATCTTCCCGGGGTGAGCGTGGCCAAGGTCAACGAACTGAATGCGGAGGTTCTAGCACCGGGAGGGGTACCGGGTAGATTGTCCGTTTGGAGCACTTCTGCCATTCAGAAACTTGAGGAGGGATTATACTCATGAAAGACCCGCACTCAGTAATTCTCTACCCCCTAGCCACCGAGAAGTCGGTGAAGATGATAGAGTCTGAAAATAAGTTAATCTTCGTAGTTGATAATGCCGCAACCAAGGCAGATATCAAAAGAGCGGTAGAGACACTTTTTGAAGTCAAAGTGAAAAAAGTATCAACCGAGATAACCCCGGAGGGGAAAAAGCGAGCTTATGTAAAGCTAGCTCCTGAGTTTATGGCTGATGAAATAGCGGCTAAGCTGGGGATGATCTGATGGGTAAGCGCTTAAGAGCACAAAGGATAGGCGATGGGTCCCCGACCTACCGGGCAAAGAGCTGGTGGAGGGTGGGAAAGATAGAGCTGCCTTCCCCAACGAAAACAGGCGAAGCTATGGTAGTAGATATAATTCATGATCGAGGTAGAAATGCGCCTGTGGCAATGATTAGATGCGAGGATGGACAGGAGCATCTGATGCTGGCTCCCGAAGGTCTCAAAGTTGGCGACAGAATCATGATTGGAGTTGCTGGGGAAGCAAAGCCGGGAAATGTTCTAAATTTAGGTGAAATACCCGAGGGTACGCCCGTCTTCAATATAGAGACCAAACCAGGAGATGGTGGAAAATTAGTAAGAGCGGCAGGCACTTATGCGATGGTGATTGGACACGAGGGAGATCGTGTTAGCGTTCAACTTCCTTCAGGCGAGATAAAAGAAATGGACCAAAGATGCCGGGCTACAGTGGGAGTGGCGGCAGGCGGGGGACGTTTGGAAAAACCATTGGTTAAAGCGGGTAAACGACACCACATTATGCTCGCAAAGGGCAAGCATTATCCACGAACCCGTGCGGTGGCGATGAATGTGGTAGACCACCCATTCGGTGGCGGGAGGGGTAAAAATGCCGGAAGACCGAAGACGGTGGCACGTGGAGCTCCGCCAGGCCAGAAAGTAGGATTAATAGCAGCTAGGAGAACAGGCAAGAGGTGAGTGCATGCCGAAGAGGTTCACTTATCGCGGTTATACATTAGAAGAGCTACAGAAGCTACCCTTAGATGATTTTGCCATGCTTTTACCAGCTCGTCAGCGGAGATCACTGTTGAAAGGGTTCACACCGAAGCAGAGAAAACTAATAGAAAAAATCAGGAAAGCTAGGGCCTCAGGTAAAGATGCCCCTATCAGGACACACTGTCGAGATATGGTGATAATTCCGGAGATGGTAGGACTAAAGTTTGCAGTTCATAATGGGAAGGAGTTTTCAGTAGTAGAAATTAAGCCAGAGATGATTGGCCACCGTCTTGGGGAATTTGCACTCACGAGAAAGAGAGTCATTCACGGAACTCCTGGTATCGGTGCTACCAGAAGCTCCATGTACGTCCCGCTGAAGTGATGGCATGCCAAAATTTGGTTATTCTGCTAAAATTGAAGGCCTAGTGGCCAGGGCGTTTGGGAAAGAGGTAAGGGTTTCACCTAAGCAGGCGATGGAGGTCTGTAGGGCCATACGGGGGATGAGCTTGAATGCTGCTAAGGAATATCTGGAAGCTGTTCAGCAGAAGAAAAGGGCAGTACCTATTCTGCGGCATAGAAAAAAGGTTGCTCATCGCGGTCCCAAAGGCAGCGGTCAGTATCCGGTGAAGGCGGTGAGAGAAATCTTGAAGGTGCTGAAAAATGCTGAAGCCAACGCGATTTATAAGGGACTAGAGGTGGAAAAACTGAAAGTGGTTCACGCCGCTGCCTACAAAGGAACATCTATTCCCGGTTTTATGCCGCGTGCCTTTGGCCGCTCATCACCGGCGACATCGCCATTGACAAATATTGAGATAATTCTGAAAGGGTGAGGAAATGCCGGTAGAAAAGCACTTCATCAAACAGGGAATCAAACGCGTTCAACTAGAAACCTATCTTGAGAATGAACTTTCGAAGGCCGGATATGGTGGTGTGGAGATTAAAAGAGTTCTCACGGGCACCAGAGTTACTATTTACGTGGAGAGGCCTGGAATGGTAATTGGTAAGAAAGGCAAGAGCATCAAGCAGCTGACTGATGATCTGGAACAAAAGTTTGGCCTTGAAAAGCCACAGATTGAGGTTGTGGAAATATCGAAGCCAGAACTATCAGGGCCGATTATGGCCAAGCACATCGCCTTTGCCTTGGAGCGGGGGTTGAGCGTTCGTAGAGTCGGTCAAAGCATGGTTAGAACAATAATGGGGGCTGGAGCCAGAGGGGTCGAGATAGTAA
The DNA here is from genome assembly GCA_038851515.1 of Hadarchaeum sp. (SeqCode). Taxonomy (GTDB): domain Archaea; phylum Hadarchaeota; class Hadarchaeia; order Hadarchaeales; family Hadarchaeaceae; genus Hadarchaeum. The sequence goes on along the minus strand of JAWCKT010000040.1, from coordinate 6,622 downwards.
TTTCAGGTCGGATTGCCGGAGAGCGCTCACGTAGCATGCGATTTTATGAGGGATATCTGAGCAAGGCTGGAGAGCCGGCCCATAGGCTGGTCAGCCATGGAAAGGCGGTGGCAAAATTGAAGCCCGGCATTGTTGGTATAAAGGTGAATATAATGCCACCGGATGTCCCCTTGCCGGGAGAGATAAAGATAGGGGTAGAAACGACCGGTGCCGAGAAGCAGCCGGCCGGTGAAAAGGTCGAGGAAACTAAGGTTGAGAAAGCCCCTGATGAAGGTGTTGGCGATGGCGAAGCTCAGGCCTGAGGAAATAAGGTCAATGAGTTTTGATGAGATGTTGCAGAAGTTGAGGGAGTTGAGGTCAGAGCTGGCCAGAGCCAGGGCCACAGCAGCGGCTGGCGGCTCGCTGGAAAACCCGGCAAAAATCCGAGAACTCAAGCGGGCGATCGCCAGAATACTTACCATTATAAGGGAAAAACAGCGAGGAGGTGGATGAGCACTGCAAGAGATATGTAAGGTTTGTGGACTGCCTAAGGAACTCTGCGTCTGTGAAGAGATAGCCCGAGAGCAGCAACGGATAAACGTATATGTCATCAAGCGAAAGTTCGGCAAAGTCGTCACGGTCATAGAAGGTCTCGATGACAAACAAGTCAGCATCAAGGACCTAACTAAGAAACTGAAATCCGAGCTTGCCTGCGGTGGAACTTGGAAGGATGGGCGCATAGAGTTGCAGGGGCACCACGAACAGCGAGTAAAGGAAGTGCTCGTGAGTCTTGGGTTCACCCCCGAGATGATAAATATGAGATAGGTGGCGTTATGCCGTTGACTAAAAGAAACATATTGCAGCACGAGCTTATTGGGCTCGAGGCGCAGGTCGTGAGTAGCTCTGATCCTAATCTTTTGGGTATCTACGGCAAGATCTTGGATGAGACGCGAGAGATGCTGGTGATCGAACACATGTCAGCAGCGAAAATAGTTCCGAAATCTGGCTCATCGTTTGAAATAAAACTGCCCGATGGTCAGACCGTGGTAATAGATGGTAAAAGGCTGGTCGGTCGGCCTGAGGAAAGAGTCAGGCGGAAGAGGTGATGCTGATGGTTGGAATGGGAATTGATCCTCCCAAAGAGAAATGTTCTGATCCTAACTGTCCTTTCCATGGCAAACTTTCGGTCAGAGGAAAAGTGATGGAGGGGATCGTCGTCAGCGATAAGATGGCCCGGACGGTAACGGTTGAGCTTGAGCGCATGCATAGAACAGCTAAGTATGAAAGGTATGAAAGGAGGACCTCAAAATATCATGCTCACAATCCACCTTGCATCTCCGCGAAGGTGGGAGACAAGGTAAAGATAATGGAGTGTAGAAGACTAAGTAAGACGAAGGCCTTTGTGGTCGTTCAGAAGTTAGGGTGATGTCATGGGAAAGAAAGGAGCGGGAACAGCCATAGGTGTGAGCGCGGTTACTCCGGTTCGCGTGCTTCCAGTTGGGGCTAGACTGGTAGTCACCGACAATACTGGGGCTAGGGAGATCCAGATAGTGACTGTCATGGGGTACAAGGGAAGGCACCGGGCGATGGGTAAGGCCGGAGTAGGTGACAGGATAGTGGCCTCAGTTAAAAGAGGCACACCTGAACTCAGAAAGCAGCTGGTCCAAGCGGTGGTGGTGCGGCAGAGAAAGGAGTACCGGCGTCTTGATGGCATGCGCGTGATGTTCGAGGACAACGCCGCAGTCCTGATAACTCCCGAGGCAGCGCCCAGAGGATCGGAAATTAAAGGGCCGATTGCCAGAGAGGCGGCCGAGAGATGGCCCAAGGTGGCGGGAATAGCCTCAATAGTGGTGTGAGCTATGGTGACACGTCAGCCAAGAAAGCAACGAGCAAGGCTTTACTCAACACCGATACACTGGAGAAACAAGTTGATGTCCGCTAGACTCAGCAAGGAATTGCGTGAAAAATATAAAATTAAATCACTTCCGGTGAGAAAGGGCGACCGGGTGAAGATTTTGCGAGGGGATTTTAAGAAACTGGAAGGGGAGGTCTTGGAGGTTAATCCCAAAAAACAGACGATTACTGTGCAGGGAGCCACCATAACTAAGAGTGATGGCTCGCAGGTCAACCGACCAATACACCCCTCCAATGTTATGCTGTTGAAGCTAGTTGAGGATAAAGAGCGCATAGGAAAGTTAACGGGGAGGTCGGAGAGTGGCTAAAAAAGGCAGCAGTAGGCACTTAAAGCGTTACGCGGCACCGCGGTCATTGAAGTTGCCTCGGAAATCTGTGGTCTGGACGATGAAGCCATCACCCGGACCGCACCCGGCGGATAAAGCGATACCACTCCGAATTTTATTGCGGGATTATCTCTCGATAGCCAGAACCGCGCGGGAGGCCGACGGGGTGATAAATAAAGGAGAAGTAATTGTCGATGGAAAGGTCAGACGTTCTCCTGATTTTCCCGTAGGTTTCATGGATGTGGTTAGATTACCAGTGCTTGACACCAACTACAGGATTTTGCTCGATCATTTGGGTCGGCTGGTGCCCGTTAAAACGCTTTCATCCGAGTCCTCGTTTAAACTTTGTAAAGTCATCAGAAAGCAATATGTGAAGGGTAAGAAGATACAGCTCACCCTCCACGATGGTAGAAATGTGGTGGGAGATTTCTTGGATTATAAACTAGGGGACGTTGTGAAAATATCATTGCCAGATAAGAATATTTTGGAACGGCTTCCTTTTGAAGTGGGTAGCATTGCGATGGTCACCGCTGGCAGCAACGTGAGCAAGGTTGGTAAAATTACTGAGATAAAGACAATCATCGGAGCTCAGCCGAATATAGTTACTCTAGAAGACGGTGATTTGACCTTCCAAGCCCCAGAGCACTATATTTTCGTTTTGGGCAGGGAAAAGCCCGCCATTAGCTTGCAGGTGAGTGGATGAACCCGATGCGACAGATTCGAGTGGAAAAGGTAGTTTTGAACATCGGTGTCGGCGAGGGCGGTGATAGGCTTGCCAAGGCAGAAAAGGTGCTGGAAATGATAGCGGGCCAAAAGCCGGCGAGGACACAGGCTAGGAAGTCGGTGCGGGACTGGAGGGTGAAGAAGGGGGAGCCGATAGGTTGTAAGGTTACCCTGCGCGGAGAGAAAGCCAGCAAGGTATTGAAAAAGCTCCTCGAAGCGGTGGACAATAAGATTAAGGCAACTTCATTTGATGAGAGTGGTAATGTTTCCTTCGGCATTAAGGAGCACATTGATATCCCAGGAATTTCATATGACCCTGAGATCGGAATGTTTGGCATGGATGTTTCGATAGCTCTGGAACGACCGGGATACCGGATAAAAAGGAGAAGCCTACTTCGGAGACCCGTCCCAAGAAGTCACCGAGTCACCAGGGAGGAAGCGATAAATTTCATGATTACCAATTTTGGGGTTGAGGTGCTACAATGACAAAGAAAAAGTTCGGAAAGGGAGCCCACAGGTGTATGCACTGCGGTAGCTATGGTCATGTTTACCAACAGCACGGGTTAAGGCTCTGCCGCAGGTGCTTTAGAGAGCTGGCTCCAAAGATCGGTTTTACCAAGTACAGCTGAGGCATGTTTATGTTGTTGGATCCGTTAGCTAATGCCCTTTCAAAGGTCGACAATTATGAGCGGGCGAGAAAGAAGGAGGTTGTCATTGCCCCAGCTTCCAAGCTGATCAGGGAGGTCTTCCAGATAATGCAGGATGAGGGTTATATCGGCGCCTTTGAGTTCATCGATGATGGAAAATCGGGAAAGTTTAGGGTTGAGCTGAAAGGAAAGATTAACAGGTGCGGAGCGATAAAGCCAAGGTTCGCGACGAAGGTAAGTGAATACGAGAAGTGGGAAAAGCGCTATCTTCTAGCAGCCGGTTTTGGGCTGCTCATCGTTTCAACACCAAAGGGAGTGATGGCCCATACCAAGGCGAAGGAGCTGGGTTTGGGCGGAAGGCTGATTGCTTACGTTTATTGATCCCGCAGGGCCGACCTCACGTTTTTAATGGAGAAAAACGGAGAGTAGACGGGACAAAAAAAGGGTTGAGTATGTCGCGGATAATGGAAGAGAAAATAGAATTACCAGATGGCGTGGAAGTCAAGGTCGAGGGCAAGAGAGTCGAGGTGAGCGGGAAAAAGGGAGCTCTCTCACGTGAATTTGATTTTCCAGGCCTAGAGATAAAGATTCAGGGCCGCGTTATCATCGGGACGATCTCCTCTTTGCGCCGCAGGGACAAGGCCGCGCTTGGAGTTTTTAAAGCACATTTAATGAACATGATCAAAGGGGTCACCGAAGGTTTTGTCTATAAACTTCGCACCGTATATTCACATTTTCCAATTACGGTGAAGGTCGAGGGAAAACGCGTGACTATCCATAACTTTTTGGGTGAGAAATCGCCTCGGGTCGCGGAGATAGTCGGCGACGTTTCGGTGGAGGTCAATGGTGATGAAATTATCGTCAGGGGGATAAACAAAGATGATGTAGGACAAACAGCTTTTAACATCGAGCAGGCAACTTCTGTGAAGTACAGGGATCGCAGGATTTTCCAAGACGGTTGTTACATCGTTGAAAGGTCGTGATTTTGATGGAGAAGAAACGACTACCAAAGTTCAGACGTCAGGAATGGTTTAGGTTCAAGAGACTTGGGGAGAAGTGGCGTAAGCCCAGAGGACGGGACAGCAAGCTCCGCCTCAGGGTTAGCGGTAAGGGACATCTAGTTTCTATTGGGCACCGGGTTCCTAAGAAAGTCAGGGGCCTTCACCCCTCTGGCCTTGCTGAGGTGCTGGTAAAAAACTTATCCGATCTTGAGAAAATTGACGCGGCCAGACAGGCGATCAGAATAGCCGCAAATGTAGGAAGGAAAAAGAGGGAACAGATTTTGAAAAGAGCTGAAGAACTGAAGATAAAAGTGCTCAATCCGGGGGTAAGGAAGGATGAAGCTGGACATGAAGAAAAGACTGGCAGCTGATCTCCTCAAGGTTGGCGTAAATAGGGTCTGGATAGATCCCAGTCGCATGGCGGACGTTTCCGCCGCCATCACTCGCGAGGATATTAAACGGCTTATCAAGCAGGGTGCTATCAGGGCAAAGCCCGAGATGGGAATCAGTCGGGGGAGGCTGAGGACGAGGAAGTTGAAGCGCAAGGCAGGCAGACGACGCGGGATGGGTTCAAGGAAGGGTGCAAGGAGTGCGAGGATGCCCAGAAAGGCTAACTGGATAAAGACGGTTCGGCCTTTGCGAGTTAGACTGAGGGAACTTAAAAAGGAAGGTTTGATTGACCAAGGAGAATATCGAAGGCTCTACAGGATGGTAAAAGGCGGCTATTTCCGGAGCAAGGCGCACTTGAATCTTTACCTAAAAGAAAGAGGTATCTTGAAGTGATTTAAATGAAAACTTCAGGTCCACGGTTTAAGGTTGAGTTCAGACGAAAGAGGGAGGGAAGGACTGATTATAGATACAGGCTCAAGCTATTGCGGTCGAGAAAGCTGAGGCTAGTCGTCAGAGTTTCGCTGAGGCATATTTCAGCCCAGATTATGAAATTTTCCCCCACCGGAGATTTGGTCTTGGTCTCCGCTCATTCTAAACAGCTGGAGAAGTTTGGCTGGAAGGACGGGACATCCAACCTACCAGCAGCTTACCTTGTTGGTTTACTTTGCGGATATCGCGCCGTAAAAGCTGGGGTGAAGGAAGCGGTACTTGATATTGGTATGAGACACCCCACCAAGGGTGCTAAAGTTTTCGCCGTGCTGAAGGGAGCCTTGGACGCAGGTCTGCAGATACCACATCAAGAGGCGGTTTTACCCGCGGAGGAGAGGATAAGCGGCGCAGACATATCGGCGTATGCGGAGAGTTTGAAAAAGGAGGATGAAAGGACATATATGGCGAAGTTCTCAAATTATTTATCAAGGGGGTTGCTTCCTGAACAAATACCGAATCACTTTAATTCAGTAAAGCAGGAGATTGTCAGGCAGTTTGGTGGTTGAGATGAGGAGACAAAGAGCAGAAGAATTTAACATTGAGCAGTGGCAGCCGCGCAGCAGCTTAGGCAGACTGGTCAAAGAGGGGAAAATCACCGATATTTCACAGATTCTACGGGCTGGAAAACCGATCAAGGAAAGCGAAATAGTTGACGCCTTGGTCCCAAACATCCAAGAGGAGATCCTCGAAGTTACGCTGGTTCAAAGGATGCACAAATCAGGTCGCAGGGTGAAATACCGGGTGGTGGCCGTGGTCGGTAACAGGGATGGCATCGTTGGAGTTGGTCACGCTAGCGCTAGGGACATAGGCTCCTCCATTAAAAAAGCTGTTAACGTGGCAAAGTTGAATGTCATTGAAGTGGCTAGGGGCTGTGGTAGCTGGGAGTGCGGTTGCGGGCGAAGTCACTCCGTTCCGTTTGAAGTTTCCGGGAAGAGTGGCAGCGTTAAAGTTTTTATAAAGCCGGCACCGCGTGGACTCGGGCTGGCTTCAGCTGAGATTCCAAGAACCATTCTTCGCATGGCAGGAATACTTGATGCTTGGACGAGGACCGAGGGGGAGACACGCACGACGCTCAATCTCTCAATGGCGGTGATGGAGGCTTTGAAGCAAACGACCAAAGTGGTCATGAGCGACCGATACCGAGCGCGCGGGG
>JAWCKT010000039.1:0-9296 GCA_038851515.1 Hadarchaeum sp. (SeqCode) | reverse complement strand
CAAAACCCTGCTTCGTCAGCTCCTTGCAGGTGTTAATCACCGACATATGCTCAATGGAACTGGTGATGATGTGATTCCCTCGATCACGATTTCTCAGCGCCGCCCCTTTGATGGCCAAGTTATTGCTTTCAGTCCCCCCGGAGGTGAAAATGATCTCCTCTTTCTTTGATGCACCAACCAACTCCGCGACCTTGCCCCGTGCTTCCTCCATCGCCTCACGAGCTTCATTGCCCGGGGTGTGAACTGTCGAGGGATTGCCATACTTCTGGGTAAAGTAGGGCAACATGGCCTCAAGAACCCGCTCATCCACAGGCCTCCCGGCGGCGTAATCAAGGTAAACCCTTTTCATCTTACTACCTCATCAGAAGCATACCACGGCGTCTGCCTCCAAAACCCGGTCATTTAGTGTGGCCGCCCCAACGATCTTGGCTTGGTCTACAAAGTCACCTCTTCCTAACCCAAGCAGCATGCAGCTCTGTTCGCAGACCTCGAGCTTCACCCCGGCTTGCACAGCTTGATCCATCACCTGTTTTAGCGAGGGGAAGCTGCCCAACCTGATCCTCTCCGCCTCACCCTTCTTGACCACGGTGACGCCTTTTATCAAGAAGTAGATCGTTGCCTCGATCCCCATCGCTGCAGCTGTCGTTGCCAAGATGAAGGGCGCGTAGGTCCTTTCGGGTGTGTCCACTCCGCTGGTTTGAAGGTAAAGAATTTTTTTCCTCTCCAAAATAACACCCCCTCATTTTTTTCTGATCAAAAACCTGAGGATTCCGCCCTCCTTGCTGAACTCCAAAATCTCGTGCCCAAGGTGCTTAACCAAGCTTCCGATGTCCTCCACCGCCGCAGGATCGTCAGCCAGAACTTCCAGCACCTCACCAGAGTTCAGTTTATCCAGCTCCATACGCGTTCTAAAAACTGGCTCCGGGCAATATAGCCCCAGACAGTCCAAGGTAGTTTTCGGCTTCTCATCAGCGGGCATCGTCCCCTTGAAATTATGCCCCTGTTATATTATAAAGTTATCACTGAAAATCGATTCGTTCTTAAAAAAACGATTAAAATTCTTCAAATCACTACCGTCACTGTGGTGGAAATCTCCATTGTTCTGATCAATACAAAAACATTCAAAAAGAGATTTGACCTTGGATCATTTTTCATCAGCTGAAACTACTAATGCCCAGAATAGCCAGTCTTGCACCACCCCCTATTACCAAGCAAAACAGAACAGCTGGTGGTTTTGACTCTCAGAAATTAAAAAACGTATATAGAAAGCCGACCAACGCCTTTTAAGGGAGACCTATGCCCCAGAGCGTCAACGTAAGAGCAATAGTTATCCAAGGCCTATCCGTCCTGATTCTGTGTGCCATCATCGAAATTCTAACCGGAAATATAATGGAGGGGATGAGCGAGAAGCTCACCGTTACTCTGCCCGGACTCATTCTGATAATTCCACCGCTTTTGGACCTGAGAGGGAACGTCAACGGCGCGTTAGCCTCCCGACTGGGTACTGCCCTTCACACTGGTATCTTGGAGCCCAAGTTTTCGATGACCGAAGAATTAAAAATTAATGTGGCCTCTTCATTGATCCTCAGCCTAATCGCCTCGGCCACCATCGGGGTAATCGCCTCTTTGATAAGCCTGCTCTTTGGGATAAGCGCCATTAACTTCATCACGCTCATTCTCGTTGCGGTGGCCGCCGGTTTCATCTCAGGCGTCATCTTAGCCGTCCTGACCGTCGCCGTTTCCATTTTCTCTTACATCCGTGGTTGGGATCCAGACAACATTACAGCGCCACTGATGGCCACAATCGGTGATTTGATCACCATGGTCTCAATTTTCATCGTTGTGCTGGCGGTGTGAGGAAGATGACCGCCTACAGCCTCAAAAGAATATTGTGGGAAAGCTACCCGGTGCTCATCCTCTGCGCAGTGATCTCCTTAAGCGCGGGACTCATCCTCCAATCGCAGCTGGAGAGCATAAAGACGCTGCCGCTGATATTGGTGATGGTTCCTCCGATCAACGGTATAAACAACAACGTCTGCAGCATACTTGGCTCGAGATTAACCTCAGCGCTGCACATCGGTACCATCGATCCTAAATTTGGTAAACAGGCGGTACTCAGAAGAAATGTTCAAGCTACTTGGCTCATGAGCTTAGGTGTCTTTGTTTTCACCAGCGTTATCTTCTTCGTCATGGCACTCGTCTTTGGAATAAACCCGGTCCAATCAGTTGCGATCATGGGCGCCTTTTTCCTAGCTAGCATGGTGGCAATAGGCGTGACGATGTTCTGCACTGTCTGGCTCGCCTTCATCTCGTTCTCCAAGGGCCTAGATCCGGACAACGTGGTGATTCCAATCGTCACCTCGATTGGTGACATTATCGGAGTTACATGTTTAATTATGGCGATGAAGATAATAGGAGTGTAGAAAATGCAGCTCCCAGAGTATAAACCGAGGAGCGTGCGCGAGCTCCTGACTGAGATGAAGGACACTTCTGACCTCATGGTGGACCTTGCTTACGCGGCCTTACTCTACGAAAGCAAGGAGTTAGCCAATCTCGTCCACCAGCTGGAGTCTAAGATGGATGAGCTGATGTACACCATAAGGATTATGGCCGCAGTAGCGGCCAGGAATGTCAAGGAAGCCCACAAGATAACCGGAATACTGCAGGTGGCCAGCTCCGCCGAGGCCATCTCTAATGCCACCGGCGACATGGCCGATCTGATCAGCATGAAGATCGGCATTCATCCAGTGATAAAGGATGCCCTGCGCGCTGCTGATGAGAAAATAGTCAAGCTAAAGATCTCTACTGGGTCTAATCTGGATGGCAAATCCCTACGCGAAATCAAATTGCCATCTAGCATCGGCGTCTGGGTACTGGCTGTCAAAAGAAATGGGGAATGGGTGGCTCCAATAAAGAAGGACGCACAGCTTCAGGCTGAGGATGAGCTGGTGGTGAAGGGTCCACTTTACGGGATAAGAATAGTTCATGAAATGGCCGGAGCAAAATTCGAACCTTTCACCCCCGAAACTAGGCTGAAAAAGCTTCGTAACGAGATGGCCAAGATGCGTGACCTGAGCGACATCGCCGTGGACTTGGCCTATTCCTCGCTCATGCTGGGCTCGACGGAAGTTGCGGAGGAAGTCAGGGAGATAGAGGAGGCCTTCAACAAGTTTAACTATCAGACTTGGCTGGATACCCTAAAGATCGCCGCGGAAGAGAAGAAAAACATCGCCAAGTTAAACAGCGTCCTCCAGATGGCGAGATACATGGAATCAATAACCGATGCAGCCGATTCCATTGTTGATGTCGTCATCAGAAAAATAGAGCTTCACCCGGTCTTCGCTAAGGCGCTCTCTGAATCTCTAGAAAAAATCTGTCGGGTAAAAATAGCCGCGGGCTCAAGATTCGCGGGTAAAACGCTGGAAAAGCTGAACCTCTGGGGAACCGTCGGCGTCTATGTGCTGGTGATAAAGAGGGGCAACAAGCACATCATCACACCCGGTGGCAACGTTAAACTCAAGGACAACGACATCGTGACTGTGCGCGGGTCTTTTGAGGGGATTGAAAAGTTCCAGAAGGAGGCCTGTAGCATATGCGAACTATCTGGTGCAACGACATAGAGGACCTGTTGAGCATCGCCAGAAACCAAGGCTGGCTCTTTTACTACCACCATCAAGGCAAACACTATTACTATCTCTATGTGGGTTCGGAACGGGAGATACTCTGCCTTGCCATCGAGGCTAAGGAAAAGCTAGCGGGCAAATACGTCACCATTGATGATGATGGAAACATCGTGACTTCAAACAAACCAATCATGCCGGCCTGCTCCAGAATCGTAGGCGTAGCCAAGGATGAGGAGTTTGAGAAGCTCCTAGAGCTCCTTCGGCCCAGCTAGTTATTTCTCTAGAGCAAGCAAAGCGATGCGCTCCAGCACTATGCTCTGAATCGGGGCTAGCTCAGCTTCCCGGGCAATTGAGAAGGCTCTCCGGATCTCAGGGATTTTTTCCGGTTTCATCTCCATCAGGGAATTATCCCAAATTGCGCCGAGATCCTTAAAAATTCTCACTATCGCTTTTCTCACCTGTGATGTCGATCTACCGACTGAAACAAGCACCAGATCATTTCTACCGCTGTGGACGCCCATCTTCTCAAAGGCGCGGTAGATCTGACGTTCCGCAGCTACCCAGCAGATGAGTTCTATGGCAAGGGAGCTGGCAAAGCCACATCCACTCTCATAGGCATTAACGGCCAAGCGGGAGGCGTGGACAAGATGCTCCACCCCGGCAACCCGCAGGGAGTTAAAGGCCTGAGTGACCGTCCCAACTTCAGCGTCCGTCTTGGCCAGCCTGCGAACAAATCCTTCCACACTGTCCAAATTGAAAGTTCCTGAGGCCAAGCCAAGAACCCGAACACCAAAGGAACCACCGACCCTGTAAACCCTGACCCCTCGCGGAAGGCTCATAAGTATTCGCCTCCAGATATTCCACGATTATAATGCGGCCCGCGGCTTATAAGATGAGAATAGAGGACGTTGTGCTTGGTCAGTATATCCGCTCTCCCGATGGCACACAGCCAAGCTACCTTCTGACCCCGTGGGGGGAACAAGTCACCAGAGTTCGGGTGATGGGAACCGTGGTCGACAAGTTCATCAGGGAGGATCAGAGCTACGCAACGTTGAGAATTGACGATGGGAGCGAAACCATCAGCCTCAGAGCCTGGCAAGAGACAGCCAAAGAGCTTGACAGATTCAACTTGGGAGAGATCATCGACGTCGTGGGTAGGGTAAGGGAATTCAACGGTGAAATTTACCTCATACCAGAAATGATTATCCGCGTCGAAAACCCGAACTGGGAACTGGTCAGGGAGCTTGAGATAATTGCAATGAGAAGAGGGGCCCTCGCCGCCGGGGTAAAGCCAAAGTTAGTCAAACAGGGACCCAGAGAGCTGAATATAACCGCGCCTCGGGAGACCGTCGAAACCGCGGAAACGGAAGAAGAGCCGCTTCCCATTGTACCCGACGAACTCAAGAAGAAAGTGGCCATCGCCATTGAGAAGCTCGACACGGGATCCGGAGTGGAACCTATCAAAATTGCCAACGAACTGAACCTGAGCCTGGCCCAGATAAACGATGCTCTCAGGGTCATGTTCGTCGAGGGTGATGTATTTGAACCCACAACCGGTAAGTTCAGACTGGCGAGGTGAAGGAATGGAAGAGGACTATGAAAAGCTACTGGAAAGGGCGATAGAGCAAATACCCAAGGCTGTCTTCGAGAGTTCCCGCTTCCAGATACCTGAGGCCGATATCACAACTGTAGGTAACCGAACCATCCTCAGAAATTTCAAGACCATTGCCACGGCCTTCAACAGGGAGCCAGAACATCTGATGAAGTATCTCCTCAGGGAACTCGGCGCCGCCGGGGATATTCAGGGGGCACAAGCAGTGTTCCAAGGAAAGTTCTCAGCCGTCACGGTTCAGGACAGGATTCGCCGGTATGCTGAAGAGTTTGTGCTCTGCAAGGAATGCGGAAAGCCTGATACCAGATTGGAAAAAAGGGAGAGAGTGTACGTCCTGAGGTGTGAGGCCTGCGGGGCGCGCAACCCGGTCAGGGGAGTGTGAGCCTGCCTTTATTAAAGATAATTCAAACGCAGGGCGAAAACCTGGTCGTCATCTGCGACCGCGAACTTCTGGGAAAAAAGTTCAAAGAAGGAAAATTCCAGATCGAGGTCAAGGAATCATTTTATTCTGGAAGGGAAGCCACCGTTGACGAGTGCATCCAAGCCCTGCGCAATGCGACCATCGCCAACATGTTGGGCTCAATAGTTAACCACGCGATTGAAGCCGGAATCGTCGACAAAAAAAACGTGCTCAGAATAGCCGGTGTACCCCACGCCCAGCTAGTCAGGCTCTGAACCGGGTCAATAAACTATTACGCTTCTGACACTGGGGAGTTTTCTCAGCGCCTCGATAACCTCTCCTCTAACCGGCTCATCGGTGATTATGGTCAGCTTTGGCTGGGGCACGAAGTTGGGGTCATCGGCCACAGATTGTCTGATGCTGAGGCCGAATTTAGCAATAACTCCCGTAACTTCCTTCAATATTCCTGGCCTCGTAGCATCTTCAGGTATAATCTCTATCACCCCCAGACCCAACTGCTGCGCAAACCCCTTGAGATAGGCAATTGGCTCTAGATTCTCAAAGATTTCGCGAAGCTTGGGGTCGCTGAGTATACGGTGAGCAGTGAAATCAACTACCCTTCTGTCAACACCCGCCTCCTTGGCTATCTGGACCGCAGGAATTCTGATGCTGCCACAGGCTATAGTGCCGTCCTCCATAACTCTGAGTCCGTACTTAAACATCACCTTGGCCACACTCATCTGGGCTGGATAGTCCCGGAAAGCCTGCTGAACCCGGTTCCAGACCCCAACACCTCCCCAACGCAATCTCTCCTCCCCGACCATCTGGGCCATGACCAGCCTCATCACGCTCTCGATAAAATCAGGGTCTACATCCAATTCTTGGGCAAGTTTGCGGGCTCGGTCAATCACATGGCGTTCCCGAACTTCATCCCTGATCTCGGCCCCGAGCTTCTTCTTCAACGCGACGATGCTCTCCGAGAGCTTGAGCCTCTCCGCGAGTAGCTTAATCAGTTTCTCATCTATTTCATCTATCTTGCGCCGGATTTCCTTCAGGTCATCACCGCCCATCAAACTCCCTCCACCCTCGCGCCCTCAATCGCGGGTCTGGTGATCAAGATCCTGCCTCGCCAAACACGCCAAGCCTTGACTATATCCACAACTTTATCCGGCTCCGCCACGGCCACGGTGGCAGAGCCGGTGCCGGTTAATCCGGCGGCTACGGCACCCTTGGAGACGGCCTCGATAGCTATCATTGGATCATGGCCGAGCGCAGTAGAGTACAGCAGACCATTGATGGTCAGGGCCTTCCAGATTTCACCCCGCAGGGCCATTCGGTGGACTGATTGAACTGCCCTGCGGATATGGTGCAGATCTTGGGAACTCACCTTGGACGTGTAAAATTTGACCGGAGGGACATGAACCACCACGACCAGTCTAGGATCCACTTTAAATCTCTTCAAAATTTTGCGCTTCAAATTATCGGTGATGACCCCGCCACCGTAGAAGGATGCTGCCGCGTCATCGAGGGCACCGGTCACCGTGACTCCGGCCTCAAAGGCAGACTCAATCCCGATCTCCAGCACTTGTTCTGGTGTGGGCCTCTGATCGCAGGCAGCAAAGGTAGCTAGGACTGCCGCGTTAGCCGCCGCGCTGCTGCTTGACAACCCCACCGCGATAGGGATCTCGGAATTGGTTTCAACATCAGCCCCGCATTTTTTCATTCCTAAATTTTCCAGAACCCTTCGAACACAGATCTCAATCAGCTTCGGGCTTTCTTTTCTCTGACCCAGTATTCGACCCGATACCCTTCTCTCCTTAGTCAGCCTAACCCTCGCCTGAACTCTTAGATCAATTCCAAAAGCTGCCCCCTTACCGGCTGCGATGGCGTTGACCACCGTGGCGGAAGCACAGGCGGAAGCGATGCCAACACCTCTTCCCAAACCAGACCCCCTTCAACTAAACCTGTTCGGATTAATTTTTCCCGCACGAATCATGTGATCAGCCAGAACTAGGGCCAGCATTGCCTCAGCCACCGGCACTATCCTAGGGCATATGTTGGGGTCGAAGCGTCCCTCAAGGCATATCTCGGTCCCCTTCATTTTCACTAGGTCAACCGTTCGCTGCGGTTTCGATATCGATGGCGTGGGCTTAACCATCAGACGAACCACAATCGGCATTCCCGTCGAAATTCCACCCAGAATTCCGCCCGCCCTGTTAGTGGCTGTGAATATCTTGCCATCCCTTATGACTATGGCATCGTTTGCCTCTGAGCCTCGCATCCGCGCAAGCTTATCCCCCTCCCCGATGATAACCGCCTTTACTGAGCCGATTGACATCAACGCCCCAGCTATCTCGGCATCAAGTTTCCCAAACACGGGCTCACCTAAACCTGCCGGTACCCCATGCGCCTGAACCTCAACAACGCCTCCGGTACTGTCACCTTCTGCGGCGGCCTCCAGAATTGCCTTCATCATCATCTCCGCCCTTTCAGGTACAGCACACCTAATCGGATTTTTCTCCACGTTTCTTCGGATCTCCTCGAGCGTTGGCTGTCTATCTATAGAAACGCCCGCAGCCTCCACGGTGTGGGCCAGGATCTCCACACCATGTGCAGCCAAAAGTTTCTTTGCCACGGCCCCGGCCGCAACCCTGCCTATCGTCTCCCTAGCGGAGCTTCTTCCGCCACCGCGATAATCAACATGGCCATACTTTAACCAGTAGGTGAGATCTGCGTGACCGGGACGAGGCTTTGTCCTAATTTTCTCATATGGTTTAGAATCAACGTCAAGATTACGGACGACCATACAGATGGGAGCTCCAGTAGTTTTCCCCTTAAAGACACCGGAGAGAATTTCCACCTTATCTTTCTCCTTCCGCGGCGTGGTCAAAATTGACTGCCCAGGACGACGCCGGTCCAGTTCCCGCTGAACATCGGCCTCGCTCAGCGGCATCCCTGCCGGAACCCCGTCAACAACCACTCCGATTGCTGAGCCATGGCTTTCCCCGAAGGTGGTTATCTTAAAAATCTTGCCGAAGGTGTTTCCCCCCATCACCACACCAGAGGAATCCTCGATTTTAATCTATAAATCACCATCTATAATCGAGCCCTCAAAACGAAAATTGTCGTGGCTCGTGGAGAAAATTCACAGGGCGTGCGGACACTTCTCCGTCTCTGTTCTCTTAAAGTAGGGCTCACGTCTGCCCACCGCCTCGACGAATGATTTTTTTGCCCCGTCAATATCACCAGCCCGCACCCATGACAGAATATCGACCAAATTGTCATTTCTCATCAGACATGGTTTGAGGTAACCGTCGGGCGTCAACCTCAATCGGTGACAGTGAGCGCAGAACCTTGTGTTGTGCATCGGGCGTACTACTTCAACCTCCACATTTGGCAACAGGTATCTCTTGCGCGACTGCATTAGCCGTCTCGTCTTGACCGCGATCGCCTTGGAGGCGAGGTTTCGTTCAATCTCATCAAGGGCCAAGTGATGCTCTTGGAAATCATCTCCATTCAAATCCACCAACTCTATGAGCTGGAGTATCATGCCCCGCTCACCAGCAAAATCAATCATCCTATCGATCTCATCCTCATTTATCCCCTTGAGCAAAACCATGTTCAGTTTGATGGGGACAAGTCTGGCCTCCAGTGCGGCATT
>JAWCKT010000038.1:0-9808 GCA_038851515.1 Hadarchaeum sp. (SeqCode) | reverse complement strand
AAACTTGCTGTTTTCGGTTGAGTATTCCACCAGATAAATTGCGGACATCAGACCCAGTGGCAGTGAAATCGCTATTGCCAATGCTACCAATAGAAGGGTGCCGACGATGGCGGGGAAAATACCACCACCCGTCATCCCGGAGGTGGGCGGCTTGGTCAGAAAGTCCCAGCTGATGATGCCCACCCCGTTCAAAATAATGTGGAGGAGCAAGTAGCCCATTATTGAAAGGATAATTAAAACCGCGATCCGGGAGGACCAGATGCCTAGCGCCTGACAAATTTTTGCCTTCATTTGCCGCCCCCATGTTTTTTTATGAGCTTGACCGCAACCAAGTTCAAGATAAAGGTTAAGATGAACAGGACTATGCCGATGGCGAAAAGTGAGTTATAATGTAAGCCGCCAAAGACAGCCTCGCCCATCTCGGCGGCTATAGTCTGGGTCATTGTTCTAACGGGAGAAAAAATAGATGTGGGAATTATTGGTGAGCCCCCAGTGACCATCATTACCGCGATGGTTTCACCAATAGCTCTGCCAAAGCCAAGGATGATGCCGGCAGCAATTCCCGAAGCCGCTGCCGGTATCGTCACGCTTCTGATGGTTCTCCATTTGGTTGCTCCTAAGGCCAGAGAGGCTTCTTTGTAATCCGCCGGCACTGAACTCATCGCGTCCTCGGCGATGCTCAGGATCGTAGGAAGAACCATTATTGCCAAGATTATCCCTCCCGTCAGAGCGGTTTCTCCTGTAGATAACCCAAAAGTCGCCTGCATCGCGGGGACTAGGACGATCAGCCCAAAGAAACCGTAAACGATCGATGGGATTCCGGACAGGATTTCTATGACAGGTTTGAGCAGTTCCCTGACCTTAGCCCCGGCAATCTCCGCGATGTAAATTGCTCCGAGAAGGCCGAGGGGGACGGAGATGAGTAGGGCCAGTCCAGTGACCAAGAGGGATCCCAAGACCAGCGGTATTATGCCGAAGGAAGGCGGCGAGGCGGTTGGTCTCCAAGTGAGATTGAAGAGGAAATCCGACAGACCAATTTCGGTGAAAAGAGGTAGCCCCTGCGAGAATATGAAGATAAAGATGAAGAAGACGGCGAGAATGGAAATGGAGGCAAATATAGCCGTTAGCGTTCTTCCAGAGAATTTTACTTTAATTTTTTTCATAGTCCTCAACCTCCAAAAAAAGAAAAGGCCGCGCCTTTGGCGGCCTATGGGAGTTTGACGAAGCCATGTTCCTCAACTATTTTTTGTCCGCTGGTGCTGGTGACGAAGTCTATGAAGTCCTTGGCTAGCCCCTCAGGTTGTCCTTTAGTTATCATATAGAGATACCTAGAAATGGGGAAAGTTCCGCTTTGAACCGTGCTGGTTGATGGCTCGACTCCATTTATTTTCAACGCCTTAATGCCCGTAGCGTTAGCCAAGTATCCTATACCTACGTATCCGATGCCGTTAGGATTTCCGGAGATCGCTTGAACCATTTCTCCGTTGGATGTTTTGGTCAGTGCCCTCAAGGTGATGTTGTCGGGTTTCATTACCTTGGTCTCAAAGGTTTCGAAGGTGCCGGATGTTGATTCCCTGGTGTAAACAACTATTTCAAGATTTGGTCCCCCCACCTCGCTCCAGTTGGTTATTTCACCCTTGAATATCGCCTTCACCTGTTCCAAGCTTAGCCCGTTAACAGGGTTCTGCGAGTTAACGATCACGCAAACGGCATCCAAGGCAATTCGGTGTTCAATTAGGCCCTTCTGTTTTTCCTCGTCCTTCAAAGTTCTCGATGAATTTGCTATGTCACAGGTGCCGTCTATCAGGGCTGCAATGCCAACGCCGGAGCCGCCGCCCTCAACTATTATTTTGTCGTTGGGATGGGAGTCCATCCAAGCTTCAGCGGCAGCTTGGGCTATGGGCAGTACCGTTGTGGAACCCTTGATGTTTATTGATCTCGGCGTGGAGGATTGATTGGTGGTTCCTTGCAATAAAATGGCAGAGGCAATGATGACAGCCGCTACCAAGACTCCAGACGCTATAACTTTCGATTTCATTTTCTCATCGATTTTATATAGAATACGCTATTTTTATTGTTTTTACCAATAATCTATATATTAATTTATTTAATTTGGAAAAATATATATTTACGTTCACAAAAAAGCTGATTGGTGATGTGTTGGAAATAAAAGGGGAGATTAGGAAAGTGCAGAGAACTGGTGGGTCCACCTACATAGTTTCTCTGCCTAAGCACTGGATCGAAGAAAATAGGATAAAGCCGGGCGATGGTCTGGTCGTAAAAAGACTTGAAGATTCCACGCTTCAGATATTCCCACCTAGAATTCAGGAAGAGAAGAAAGCAGCTGAGGCCACGATTAAAATTTCCCCCAGCGATGACCCCTATAAGCTGGCTAGAAAGGTCGTCTCCTTGTACCTTGTCGGTTACCACGTGATTCATCTTATGGCTGAAGGCAGGCTTTCACCGCCACAGCGTGAGGTCATCAAAAGTTATGTCAGGGAAAAGCTGGTCGGAGCCGAGCTGATTGCCGATTCCCCAAACGAGATGACCATACAGGTGTTGCTGAGCTATCCAGAGCTTTCCGTCAGAGATGCCCTCAGACGGATGTTTTTGATCGCTTCCTCCATGCAGAGGGACGCCATATCAGCTCTGGAGAGTTTAGACAAAGCCGCCGCTGAAGAGGTGATCAGGCTGGACAATGAAGTTGATCGATTTAGCATGTATGTGATAAGACAAATAAAATTGGCAGTGCAAGACCCACGTTCCATAAAGGAGATAGGTTTGCGAAATGCCAGAGATTGTCTCGGCTACAGGCTGATAGTTAAAAGCGTGGAAAGAATTGCCGACCACGCGGCTTTGATCGCGGAAAGGGTCAAGCTGATTAATAAACCACTTAGTAAGGATGTGCTGCGAGGAATATTGAACCTCAGCAATCTTGCTAACACGATGCTGGAAAAATCGGTTGGGGCCCTGTTTAAGGAGGACTATGATCTCGCCGAAGAGATAATCGTGGAAAAGGAAAAAGCTAAGGTGCTGGAGGAAAAGGTGGCTAAACTGACGCTTGAAATTCCGCACGAGGATTCAATAAATGTTCGATTGATATCCGAAAGCCTGAGGAGAATAGCTGAATACAGCAGCGATATAGCCGAGATAGTTTTGAACCTAACTATTGCGGAGATCCTGAAATGAAGAAGGTACTTTTCGTTTGCGTGGAGAATTCGGCCAGAAGCCAGATGGCCGAGGCTTTTTTCAATAAGATGGCTAGGTTGGCTAGGGCAGAAAGCGCCGGGACAAAACCCGCCGCTGCAGTGAACCCAATGGCAGTTGAAGTGATGAGGGAGGTGGGCATCGACATCAGCGCGGCCAAGCCCAAGATGCTAACGTGGGAAATGCTGGAAGCCGCTGATAGAGTGATAACTATGGGCTGCATTTCAGGGGAACTGTGTCCGGCAACGTTAGTGCCGACCGAGGACTGGGGAATTGAGGATCCCGCAGGAAAATCGATTGAAAAATTCAGGGAGATCAGGGAGTTAATTCGAATAAGAGTCGAAAAGTTGGTTGAGGAGATGGAGAGATAGGCCGTCTGTTCAGAGAAATGAAAAATTTTCACAAAAGCGAAAATCTTTTTAGTCAGCAGAAGAAAAGTAATTGATGCACCCAATTGTTTTAAGTCAGCTAGGGCAGAGTGGAAAATCTGTCCGGAAAGATTTTCGCGTTGAAGTAAAGGAGGAAGTGAGATTTTGAAAGTTAGAAAAAGAGATGGGAGTATAGAGGATTTCAATCAGGAGAAGATAGTTGAATCGATTTTCAGATCTGCGCAGGCAGTGGGTGGACGCGACCGTGAAATGGCCAAGAGGCTGGCAAACGAGGTTGTTGCCATCATCCAGACCCAGTGTAAAGGTGATATTGTTTCCACGGAGGAAATCGGCAACATCGTCGAGAAGGTTTTGATCGAACGCGGTCATGCTCGCACGGCCAAGGCCTACATCCTTTACCGCAAGCATCAGGAGGAGCTGAGAAAGCTTCGCTCGACTTCCCTTGAGGTCGAACGCATCGTGGACAGCTACATAGGACACATGGACTGGAGGGTAAGGGAGAACGCCAACATCGACTTCTCGCTGAGCGGTCTGGAACAGCATATCTCCACGACGGTAATCGCCAACTACACGCTTTCCAAGCTTTATCCGATGGAGGTGGCCGATGCCCACAGCAATGGTGATTTCCACATTCATGACCTTGGCCGTGGCATCTGCGGCTACTGCGCTGGCTGGTCGCTGCAGCAGCTTCTGGTCGAGGGATTTAACGGCGTTCCCAACAGGATAGGCTCCAACCCACCAAAACACCTGACCACGGCGCTCTTACAGATGGTCAACTTCATGGGCACGCTGTCCAACGAGTGGGCCGGGGCGATGGCCTTCAACTCGATCGACACTCTTTTGGCACCCTTTGTCTGGGCGGATAAGATGGACTACGGTGAGGTGAAACAGGCCATCCAGGAGTTTGTCTTTAACCTGAACGTCACCTCCCGCTTTGGCGGTCAGTGCCCGTTCACAAATGTGACCCTTGATCTGAATGTTCCACCGGACCTCGTGAACAAGCCAGCCATCGTCGGCGGTAAACCGCTGGACAGAACCTACGGAGAGTTCACCGAGGAGATTGAGATGATCAACCGGGCCTTCATCGAGGTTCTTTCCGAGGGCGACATGAGTGGGCGACCCTTCACCTTCCCCATCCCCACCTACTCCATAACCAAGGATTTCGAGTGGGATAGCCCGCTTTCCGATATCCTCTTTGAGGCCACGGCGAAGTATGGGCAGCCCTACTTCCAGAACTTCGTCAATTCCGATCTCAGACCCAGCGACGTGCGCAGCATGTGCTGCCGGCTGAGGCTTGATCTGAGGGAACTCCGGAACAAGATGTCGGGAGGTCTCTTCGGGGCTGGAGACTCAACGGGGTCAATGGGCGTGGTCACGATAAATATGCCCCGACTGGGATATCTCTCCAAGAACGAGGACGAGTTCTTTGAGAGGCTGGACCAGATAATGGAGCTGGCCAAGCGCTCGCTCGAGATAAAAAGGGAGATTGTCGAGAAAAACATGAACAACGGGCTGCTTCCCTTCACCAAGCGTTATCTGGGCAACCTGAACCAGCACTTCTCCACGATTGGGCTGGTGGGGATGAACGAGGCACTGCTGAATCTGTTTGATCAAGATATCACCACGGATCAGGGTAAGGAGTTTGCTGTAAAGGTCCTGAAGCACATGCGGCAGCGTTTGGTTGAGTTCCAGGAGGAGACGGGTCACCTCTATAACCTTGAGGCCACGCCGGCTGAGGGCACCAGCTACCGGCTGGCGCTGATTGACAAGAGAAAATATCCGGACATCATCACTGCTGGTGAGAGGGTGCCTTACTACACCAACTCAAGCCAGCTGCCCGTCAACTCCGGCCTTGACTTGGTGGAAGCCTTGGAGCATCAGGAGGACCTGCAGACGCTTTACACCGGCGGCACCGTGTTTCACACCTGGCTCGGGGAAAGGATTCAGGGCTCGGCTGCGAAACTGCTGCTTCAACGGATGACAAATAACTCACGCCTTCCCTATTTCACCTTGACACCGACCTTCAGCATTTGCCCGGACCACAGCTACTTCCCGGGCGAGCACAAGGTCTGTCCACAGTGCGGCAAGCAGACCGAGGTCTACTCCCGCGTGGTTGGCTACCTGCGCCCGGTGGCCAACTGGAGCGACGGTAAGCGGGAAGAGTTCCGGCAGCGCAAGTATTTCGGGTAGATCGATAATAACTACCGGTGGAAGTGAGACCACGAGAGTCAACGGATTGATTACCATTTCCTTCAACGAGGTTCCGGGCAAGGCCGTTGCCGTGGTCTTCACCGGCGGTTGTAACTTCAGGTGCCCCTGGTGTCAGAACCGGGACCTAGTGCTCAGACCGGAGTCAATGCCCGTGATCACCGAGGAGGATATCTTCGCCGCGGTGGAGAAGCGTCGAAAGTGGCTGGACGGGATAGCCATCACCGGCGGGGAGCCGACCCTGCAGCCTGACTTGAAAGATTTCTGCGGGCGGGTAAAGGAGAAGGGGCTCCAGGTTTCGGTCGCAACCAACGGCTCCAATCCTAGGGTTTTGGATGACCTGATCAAGTCCGGGCTGATTGACTACATCTCAATGGACGTCAAGGCCCCATTAACACCGGAGCGTTACCGGGAGTTGACCGGTGTGGACGATAGCGCTGTTTTTGAGAGGGTGCTCGAGAGCATTGAGCTGATCAGAAATTCCCCGGTGGATTATGAGTTCAGGACCACCCTCGTCCCCGAGCTGCTTTCGCCTGACGATGTCGTCAAGATAGCCACCTATCTGAGGGGGGCGAGAAAATACGCGATTCAGCAGTTTGCCCCTCATTCCACAGTTGACCCAAGGTTTGAGCAGATGGCGCCTTGGCCCCGTGAGGCCGTCGAAAGGACGCGAAAGGCGATAAGCGGAATGTTCAAAAGCTTTGAGGTAAGGAACATTTAGAGGTGAGACACTGCCGCTCTCAGATTGCGACATCCTCAGGGAGATGTCAGCGGGGAACATCATCATAGAACCGTTTGACCGGAGAAAGCTTCAGCCCAACGGATATGATCTTTCCATCGGCCCGATCTTCTACACCTTCAACAACAACATCGATGGCTTCTTCCCCTTCATCAAGGAATCCGTCGACATGGCTTACGTGAGAAACGAGGCCCAGGAGACCACTTTGCGCGTGGGCAAGAAGATCGTCCGAGGAAAGTTCATCAGACTTCCCCCTCACGGGTTCGTCATTGCCTCGACGCTGGAGAGGGTCGGGACTAAAAAGGACATCGTCGCCTCGATTCGCTGCAGGTCTTCGCTGGCGAGGACGGGGATAGACATTGTCAGAGGGGCTGGCTGGGGGGACGTGGGCTTTGACGGCGTCTGGACGATCGAAATCACCAATCACCTTCCGGTTCCCTACTATCTGCCTGTAGGACTTAGGATCGGCCAGATGGTCTTCTTCAGGACCGAGACGCCGCCGGAAAAACCCTATCAGGGGAAGTACTCGGGCAGCACCGAGCCGGCACTGCCTAAACTCTACGCTGATAAGGACCTCGCCACCCTTATTGAGATTGAGGAAAGCCCATGAAGGTAAAGCTGATTGCCCACACCCCCGATCCCGATGCCCTTGCCGGTGCAGCCGCCCGTTCCTGTCGCTCTACAAAACCAGCGGATGAAATCGTCAAGGAGGAAAGATCCAAGCTGCTGCGGAGCTTGGAGGTCTGCGTGGAGCGCGGCCACGAATCGGTTATTGAGCATGCCTCTTTTACCTTTAGCGTTGAAGGAGTTTCCCGGGCCTGCACCCATGAGCTCGTTCGCCACAGGATCGCCAGCTATTCCCAGCAGAGCCAGAGGGCGGTGAAGCTGGAGAAGAACTATATTGTTCCCCCCACGATTTCCAAGGACAGGGAGGCCGAGAAGATCTTCATCGCCGCGATGGATGCCGCTTGGAAGGATTACCTGAGCTTGATTGAGCGCGGGATTCCGGTTGAGGACGCGCGCTACCTGCTCCCCAACGCCGCCGCGGCAAACATAGTGGTCACCATGAACGCCCGGGCGTTGATGAATTTCTTCAAGCTGAGGTGCTGTACTCATGCCCAGTGGGAGATCAGGGAACTGGCCTATGAAATGCTTAAGCTGGTGAAGAAGGTAGCCCCGAAAATATTCGAGAACGCGGGCCCGAGTTGCGTCATGGCTGGCAAGTGTCCTGAGAACGATGAATCGTGCCCCCTTTATCCTAAAGCTGGGAAGAGACCGGAGCTGGAAAAAATCTTGCAGCGGTGAGTTTCTCAGGACCAGCAGGTGTCGGTTTTTAGAGCTAGGTCTTGAACCAATCTGAGAAGCTCTGGTCGGCGACGTAGTTTCCAAGGAGAATCTGGACGATTAATCTCGTATACTTGTCCTTAGGGATGGTGAGCCGTAGGGTCACGCGGGCCTCGGAATTAGGCGGCAGGGAAAAGCTTTCGCTCTTCTGGGGATTCCACACCATGTCTCCGCCGGCGTCGAACCCGGCGTAGACGTAGACGTTTTCAGCGGTTGCGGTCCCCTCGTTCTTCACCGTGACCGTGAGCTCAAGCACTTGGTAACTTATCTGCTCTGCCTTCCAGGAGTGGGTTAAAACCGGGATCGGCTCGATGGGATACAAGGTGGCCTTGGCGCCCCTGAACTCGGCGGGAAGCTCCCCGATTTTCCACCCCGTGCCGGTGGTTTCAATGTAGAAGTATTTCGTTCCCTCCAATTCGTAGTAAAAACCGGAGAAGGCCCCTGAAATTCCAACGCCCATGTGGTCCTTCAGCTCAATTAAAACGACATCGTAACCCATCGCGTTGAGAAGCGCTGCCAGCAGGATGGACGAGTCCTCGCAGTCGCCGCCATCGTCAACCAGCGTTTCAAGCGGATATCTGGGGTACTCGTCGTATGGGGTGGAGACTTCGTCCGGGGTGTAGGGCAGGCTCTGCACGAAAGCGATCATGGAGTTGATCTTCTCCGTTTCGGTAAAATTGTACTTTGAGACGATTTCGTCGAATTTTATCACCAGCTCCGTGAGAAGGTTGTCGTCCTTAGGGTCGGTGACGTACACCGAGTAGTTTCCCGTTGGCGGCCTCGGTCTGCTCCGG
Source organism: Hadarchaeum sp. (SeqCode) (assembly GCA_038851515.1). Taxonomy (GTDB): domain Archaea; phylum Hadarchaeota; class Hadarchaeia; order Hadarchaeales; family Hadarchaeaceae; genus Hadarchaeum. Next base: position 1,127 of record JAWCKT010000038.1, on the reverse strand, counting down.
TAGTAGTCATAAAGTTCTTTGGAAATGGAGAAATCCCATTTCAGCTCCCAGGTTTTATATTTCCACTCAAAATGCAGCAGGATGTTTTCAGCCGAGGTGATTTCAGTTTCCTGCTGAATCACGATCACGGCGGGCTTCACCGTGACGGTGGTGGTCTGGCCACCGACATCGATTAAATAAACTCCCGGGTCTTCGGCGAAGGTGAACGTGACCGTTTCCGCGAGCCCGCCCGGCAACGTAATGGATTTCGACTCAAGAACAGTGCCGTTTATAGTAAGGGTGGCGAGGTAAGTTCCCTCCATTTCTCCCAGATTTTTCACCGTTGCCGTGACCGTGATGTTCTCTCCCGCTATTGCCTCTAGGGGCTCAACCTTCAGATTAGTGATTTCAAATTGAGGCGGGCGCAGGATTTTTAACTCACCCACTAAACTGCCGATTCTGAGAAGGTAGGTCCCCGGCAGTTCTCGAGTGATGGTAAAAGATATCCATTTCACCTCTCCTCCGGCGACCTCAATTGTCCTGGATTCCAATAACTCGTTATCGCTCCAAAGGTCGGCTGAGTACACGCCTGCCATCAGCCCGCGGTTCTTGATCACCAAAGATATGGTAATCATCTCTCCCGGTCCAGCTTCAGCAGGTGTTATTTCCAGGCCGCTGACCTCGAACGATGGCGGTAAGATGAAAAATGACCAATAGATGGCGATTGCTAGAACGATAGCTATCGCGGCCGTGCCAATTTTGTTCATGTTCCACCTTTTCAATCTTAGCTCCTTGGCTTTTCATTCTTTATTGTCGTGCTGGGAAAGAGGAATTGAGCCGCTTATTGTTTGGTAGAAAAAGTTTAACAATTGAAAAAAGGTTGTAATCTTGGTGCTCCGGTGGTGTAGGCCGGTCAAACATGCAGGCCTCTCGAGCCTGCGCCCCGGGTTCAAATCCCGGCCGGAGCACCATTTGAGTTAAAATTGAGGGCTTGGGATTAAAAGTCAAGAGTTCCTTGATTGTTTGAAAACATGCTGGTCTACGACACGCTTTCCGGGAGGGTCAGGAAGTTTGCTCCTCTCAGAAAGGGTGAGGTCCGCATCTACACCTGTGGTCCCAGCGTTTATTCCGCGCCCCATCTCGGAAAT
>JAWCKT010000037.1:7473-9906 GCA_038851515.1 Hadarchaeum sp. (SeqCode) | reverse complement strand
AACCGAATTGGTGCAGGGGGTGGGATTTGAACCCACGAAGGCCTTAGCCACAGGGTTCTAAGCCCTGCTCCTTAGACCTGGCTCGGATACCCCTGCCCGAGAAAATCTATTCCCTACCGAATTAAACTTATTTTGTCCGGCTGATTATCTCCAATAATCGCGCTGGGCCATCCTCTCGTAGCGTGACTGTTTCTTGCCCTCCTTGTAACAGCTCCGGCAGTAACTCTTGCCCAAGGTTTTCTTGGCGCAATCGCGATGCATCTCAGCACCGCATCGGGCACACTTCACCGTGGATTTTTCCAGCGGTTTTCCGCAGACAGCGCAGTTGGGCATGACTTCACCAACCAAATCGGCAGGACCCGCTCATATAAATCGTTTATCTGGGCTTCACCTGATGGGAACTCTCCGGGCCTTTATCGGCTTCAGCAGCGGGACAACTATCTCCAGCAGCCCCTCGACGTCGTAGTACTTGGTCCTGACTTTGTTTGGGTCAACGGGGACATCAAGGGAATGGCAGGTAGCGAAGACGAGATCATCCCTCTGAGCCTTGATACAGAATCCATTCTTGGAAAAGTTCAGCTCGATGTTCTCCTTTTTCACCTGGGGTAACCTGACGTGGATTTCATATCTTTTTCCCGAGTGGTAATGTGCGCAAATCTCGGGAGCAACCAAAGGTCGTTTTACCAATTATTCACCTATAAACAATCCGAGCCAATGTTTTTATCTTTTTACCCATCACAAGGAGCCGGCTACTAGAGCGGCGGCCTGGTACCAAGCTCAACGGAGACGCTAATGGTGGTGTTGTTCCTGACTACAGTGAATTTAACCACCTGCCCCGGAGTGGTGTTTTCCTCAAGGTAGCTCATCAGATCATCAAGGGTAATTATGCGGTGCCCATCGACGGCTATTAGGATGTCGCCCCCGATGGTCACCACAGTACCGGTTGAAGTTAAGTACTGCTTGGTGCCACCGCGCAGGCCTGCCTTATCAGCAGGACCTCCGGGGACTACCGAGACGACCAGCCAACCGTAGGTTACGTCGGTTTTCATGGCCTGAGCAATCTCGTAGTCCATGTCGCGCCCTAAGATGCCAAGCCAAGGATGTTTGTTGTAGGTGCCCGTTTTTATCAGCGACTCTATCTCGCGCAGGATTGTGTTTGAGGGAACGGCGAAACCAAGGCCCTGAGAATCGGCAACGATCGCGGTGGTGATTCCAACTACCTGACCGAGAACGTTCAGCAGCGGACCGCCTGAATTGCCGGGATTTATTGGTGCGCTGGTCTGGATGATGTTCGCGATTGAGTAGTTTCCGATGGTTGACTCCTGTATGGTGCGTCCGAGCTGGCTCACTATTCCCACCGTCATCGAGCCGGTGAGACCGTAGGGGTTGCCCACCGCCACCACCGTGTCACCGACCTTCAGCGTGGACGAGCTGACGATCTCCAGCGTCTTGATTTCATGGCCGGGGGCGCTGAGGGAAAGCACGGCGAGGTCTGCATATGGGTCTGAACCGAGCAGCGTGGCGGGATAGGCGTTGCCATTTCTGAGCGTCACCACTATCTCGCTGGCACCGCTGATCACATGGTAATTGGTCACTATCACTGGCTGGCCCTCAAAATTATACCAGAAACCAGAGCCCTGAGCCACCCCGCCTGAAAGTGTGGAGCGAATCACGACAACAGCGTCCTTGACCTTTTCATATAGCTCAGGGAGGGAAAAATTCTCCTGCACCACATAAATGACATTTTCTCTCTCCAGCCCAGAGATCTGATCGCTGATTGACGAAATCTGGTTTTCCAGCGCTAACAGCTGCTCCTCAAGTGAAGAAACCTGACCTTGGAGGGTTTTAACCACCTGCCAAGTCACCGCGTAACCAGCCACCGCGCCGGCAAAAATGCCGACCGCCAGCGCCAAAACGACCAACCCAATCAGCAACCGACCTGAGTAGCGGCCTCGGCGTCTCGGCAATCAATCCACCAAAACCCAATTTCGTCGCGATTTGTTTTAACCCTTATCATCAGGTAGTAGTGGGTTTTTATCTCATCAGCATGGCGCCGCTGGCTACCCATGCTGCCCAGAGAACCGCGATCAAAATGGCCAAGGCCAGAAGATAAATTGCGATTAAAACGGCCTTTTTCTTCCAGCCCTTGAGTAAACGTCCACCGAAGAATCTCCTCAGTCGATGTGGAACAAATGGGAGCATAAAGGGAACCAGCCGTTGATATTCCAAGTAAGCCTGGCCAAACTTTTCCTTGAGCCTCCCCTCCTCACCCTCCGCCAAGATCGCGTGAAGGAAGACTAAGTTAGCCCAGGCGATGAAGTCAATTGGCCTCAGGCCGTAAAGCACAAATCCTAGGGCTAAGAGGTTGACACCCAGATATTGCGGATGTCTGACCAGCGAATATAGTCCATTTGTCACCAGCCCGGCACCGCG